>NZ_JBFTNF010000031.1:0-81897 GCF_056397345.1 Cupriavidus sp. 05N38 | reverse complement strand
GGCGCCGCCTTTCGCAACCATAGTGGGCGTTGGGAGCCGTTGCCAGGCGCAGGCTCGCTCGACGAGATGGCCCAGGTGGTCGTCACGCTCCTGGAGCCGTACCTACAGCCTGATAATTATTAAATCTATTTACGGGATGTTGTACTAGTAACCCAGAAGGTTCTTCCTCACATGCGCGAGGTGTGCCAATGTCGCTTCGCGTGCTTGCTCGATATCCCTGTCCTTGAGCGCCCTGACGATGGTGCGATGCTCGATCTGGTAGGCCGCCCGCCGCTCGGGCGTGACACTCTTGCGCTTCATCGCACCCCACTCGCCCGTTGCCCTGACGCGATTCATCGATTCGAATACGTCCAGCACGAAGTTGTTGTGCGCGGCGGCGGCAATCTGCCGGTGCAGCGCGCCGTCCCAATACTCGAACAGTTCCAGGCTGGTGGCGGCCTCAGCTTCGTCGCAGCACCGCTCCATCTCGGCGAAGTCCACCGCGGTGGCGTTGCGCACGATTAACTCCACCAGGGCGGGCTCGAAGACCAGGCGCGCCTCCATCAGGTCTGCCGGGCTGACGTTGGTCGTGGTTGCGGCACGCTCGACGCCGATCGTCTCCTGGATATCGTCGGCCACATAGGTTCCGCTACCTACGCTCTGGCGCAAGAGACCCTTCTCCTTCAACTGTGCGATCACGCGACGTACGGTGGAGCGCCCGATCTGGAACGTCTCGCTAAGCCTTCGTTCGGTCGGCAGTTTCTGCCCGGCGATCCACCGTCCGCTCCGGAGGTTCTCCAGAATCTGGTTCTTGAGAGCCAGCGCGCCCTGGATACCGTCTTCCTCGACAAGTTGCGTCATCCCTGTTTCCACCCTGTAACTGGCCAGCATTCTATCGCACTGGACTAAATTGGGCCAATTTGGGTTGGCGGCCGGGGCATTGCAGCGGCCTGAGTTTTATCAAAACTGCATTGACTGCCGGAAAACCTTGGCGTTTAATTGGGTTGTTATGGACTCAAAAACAACCCAATTAGGCCCAATTTATGAAGCTAGCCCGCATCCAGACTGCCACCGGCCCGCGCGTCGTCGCGATCTCCACCGATGGCAAGAGCTACTGCCAGACCTTCAGCGATGGCGTCGCCCATGAGGGCGACATGGAATCGCTGATCGGCAAGTTTGTCGACGGCGCCAGGCTGGCCAGTCCGCCCGCGGATGCCGCCTGGAAAACACTCGATGGAACGAAGCTGCTCGCTCCGCTGAGTCCCCGGCGCAATGTCTTTTGCGTCGGCAAGAATTACCACGAGCACGCCAGGGAGTTCCAGCAGTCAGGCTTCGACTCGTCGTCCAAGGATGGGGAACATGCCCCGCCCTTTCCTGTGATTTTCACCAAGGCACCAACTGCCATCATCGCCGACGGCGAGGCCGTCGATGCCCATCGCCAGATCACCTCGCAGCTGGACTACGAGGCGGAACTTGCCATCGTCATCGGCAAGCGCGGCAAGGCGATCTCGAAGGCGAATGCCTGGCAGCACGTCTTTGGCTACACCATCGTCAACGATGTGACCGCACGTGACCTGCAGCAACAGCACCGCCAGTGGTTCCTCGGCAAGTCCATCGACACCTTCTGCCCGATGGGACCGTGGATCGTCACGGCGGATGCCGTCGATGGCGCCAATCTGAAGATCCAGTGCCGCGTGAACGGCGAACTGCGCCAGGACGCCAATACCGCCGACCTGATCTTCGACATCCCGACGCTGATCCAAACGCTGTCCGCGGCCATGGAACTGCACCCCGGCGATGTGATCGCGACCGGTACGCCGGCGGGCGTCGGCCTGGGCTTCAAGCCGCCCAGGTTCCTGCAAGCAGGCGACGTGATGGAAGTGAGCATCGAGGGCATCGGCACCCTGACCAATCGCGTTGTCTGAGGGCAGCCCCGGCAGCGCAGTGCGCGTCGGGTGACAAAAAACAAAGCCTGGCAGACCTGCGCAATCCAGACGACGCGGGCTGCCCACGCCGGGGACGGCAGGAGACAAGATGAACAACAAATGGCTCTGCATCTCAGGAGCGACGCTGGTCCTGGCCGCGTCAGCGGTTTCGGCTCAGGATTCATGGCCCGCGCGGCCAATCACCATGGTGGTACCCTTCGCGCCCGGCGGCGTGGCGGACGCGGTGGCTCGGCCGGTCGCGGAAGCGCTCTCGCGCGAACTTCACCAACCGGTGGTGGTGGACAACCGGGGCGGCGCCGGCGGCGGCATCGGCATGGGCTACGTCGCCAAGGCAGCCCCGGATGGCTACACGGTCCTGATGGCACTGTCGTCCATCTCCATGATTCCGGAGGCGGACAAGGTCATCGGGCGCAAGCCGCTGTTTCAGCTCGATCAGCTCAAACCCATTGCGCGCTTCACGGCCGATCCCACCGTGCTGGTGGTACGCGCGGACAGCCCATGGCAGACCGCGAAGGACTTCATCACCGACGTGAAGTCGCATCCCGGCCGCTATAGCTACGGCTCGTCCGGCAACTACGGCACCATGCATGTGCCGATGGCCATGCTGGCCGACCAGGCTGGCCTTAGCATGCTCCACGTACCTTACACGGGTGCCGGCCCGGCGGTGGTTGCCCTGATGGGCGGCCAGGTGGATGCCGTCTCGACCGGCCCCTCCTCGGTCCTCCAGTTCATCAAGGGCGGCAAGCTGCGCGCACTGGCCCAGTGGGGCAACAACCGGCTCGCCGCGCTCCCCGATGTACCCAGCCTGATGGAACTGGGCCACAACGTCGAGTTCGCGCAGTGGTCGGGCCTGTTCGTGCCCGCCGGCACCCCCGATCCGGTCATCAAGCGCCTGCGCGACGCCGCGCGTATCGCGGCCGCCGATCCCAAGGTCAATTCGGTCATCCAGAACGCCGGTTCGCCGGTCCTTTATATGGATTCGCCCCAGTTCCAGGCGTATTGGGACAAGGATGCCGGCAAGATCGCCACGGCCGTGCGGAAGATCGGGAAGGTGGAGTAGGCAGTGCGGGGCGCGCTGCGGCGCCCCTGCCCTCTGCGGTGTCCTGGCCCGCTCCAGGGCACGAGCTTTTCCATGCGATGCGTCACTGTGGCAGGTACGGCGCGATGTTCTTGAGCGCGTTGGCAACGTAGGCTTCCTTTTCGCCCACGGGGGCGACGTAGTGAAGCGCCGCCGCAGCGGCCTCTGGCCCTTCGGCGCGGGCGATGATCCAGGCAGCCAGGTATGACGAGGCAAGGCAGCCACCCGCGGTAGCGACGTTACCGTGCGCGTAGAAGGGCTGGTTCAGAACTTCCACGCCGGCTTCTTGCACCCACGGCTTGGTGGTCAGGTCCGTGCACGCCGGCACGCTCCCCAGGAGGCCGAGCCTGGCCAGAATCAACGTGCCGGAGCACTGGGCCGCAATCAGCTGGCGACCAGGATCAAGCGCCAGGCGCCCCATCAGCTCCGAATTGCCGACGACCTCGCGTGTCTGCATCCCGCTGCCGATGACGACGGCATCGGCAAGCGGAGCGTCGTCGAGCAAGGATTGGGCACGAACGGTAACGCCGTTCATGGACGTGACTTCCGGCTTCGGGCAGCAGAGGGTCACGCGCCAGTCACGCTTCTTGATTCCGTTGAGGATGCCCAGAGCGATAAAGGAATCCAGTTCATTAAAGCCGTCGAAGGTAAGGATTGCGATGTGCATGGCGGTCCAAGGTGGCGAGATCGTGGAAGGAGACGCGCCCATCGTAGGCGAGACAAGGAATACAATCAAAAAATTGTCATGGATACATTGCGCGATGGCTGGATCCCGATACAAGCAACTGGTCGATGGACTCGCCGCCGAGATCCGCACGGGACGGCTGCGGCCCGGCACCCGCCTGCCCACGCATCGGCGCCTGGCCGAGCGCCACGGCCTGGCGCTGGTGACGGCGTCGCGCGTGTATGCCGAACTCGAGGCGATGGGGCTCGTTAGCGGCGAGGTCGGGCGCGGCACTTTCGTTCGCGAGATCGCCCTCCCCCCCGGCCGGGCCATCGATCAGCAAGCCGTGGCGGCGGGTCTGGTGGACCTGAACTTCAATTATCCGTCGCTACCCGGGCAGGCGGATCTGCTGCGCAGCGCCTTGCGCCAGCTTGCCGCTGGCGGTGACCTGGAGGCCATGCTGCGCTATGCACCCCATGGTGGCCGGATACACGAACGCGCGTGCGTCGCCCGGCACCTCGCAGCGCGCGGGCTGACGGCCGACGCGTCCACGGTGCTGCTCGTGGACGGCGCACAGCACGGCCTGGCGGTGACTGTCATGGCGCTGCTTCAGCCGGGCGACGTGGTCGCGGTCGATGCATTGACCTATCCGGGATTCAAGGTTCTCGCCGAGGCACAACGGCTGGAGCTGGCGCCCGTGCCGGCAGCCGGACAGGGGCCGGACCTGGACGCGCTGGAGCACCTGTGCTCGCGCCGCCGGGTCCGGGCCGTCTACACAATGCCAACCTTGCACAACCCACTGGGCTGGGTGACGAGCGAGAGTCGGCGCCGCCGCCTGGCCGCGATCGCGCGGCGGCACGGCTTGCTCATCATCGAGGACGGTGCCTACGCCTTTCTGGCCGACGACCCGCCGCCACCGCTGGCTGCGCTCGCGCCGGAGACGACGGTCTATGTCTCCGGCTTTTCCAAGAGCGTGGCGACCGGGCTGCGCGTGGGGTTCGTCGTCGCACCGCACGCATGGGTGCCGAAACTTGAACGGGCGATCCGAGCCACGACCTGGAGCACACCCGGTGTGACGACGGCGATCGCCTGCGCCTGGCTGGACGACGGTACGGTCGCGCGCCTTGAAGCAGAGAAACGGCGCGACGCCGTGCAGCGACAGGCGGTGGTCGGCGACGCCCTCGCCGGGATGGCGTGCGTGCGCCACCCTGCGTCTTACTTCGCCTGGCTTCCTTTGCCGGAAGAGATCCGCGCCGACCGGGTCGCGGCGGCGCTGATGCGCGACGGGGTCTCCGTGTCGACGGCCGAGCCCTTTGCCACGTCGCAGCATGTGCCGCACGCCCTCCGCCTGGCGGTCGGCTCGGTCGGGCTGGACAGTCTGCGGAGTGGTTTGCAGACCGTCCGGCGGGTGATCGGCGAGCAGTTTTACTGAAAACCTGGATGGCGGCCGGCATGCCTGCGTCTTTCCCCGAAACCGGTGGCGGGTTGCAGCGGCCGCTCGTCAATTGACGTGAGGCCTTCGGCACCTATACTCAAACCGGGTGATGGGCGGTTGGAGGCAAGCGCCTGGGGCATTGCGCTTCCGATTGTCGCCCTTCCGTCTTAAATCGACCGCACCGAAGACCGGCCGCCTGTTTCCCGCCGCGCGTCATGGAGTCCATCGCCTATCCCTATCAAATGCCACAGGAGCGGGGAACACTGAAATGTTTCCTGCTGGCTCTGTTCATGCACGTGCTGCTGGGCACACTGCTCTACTACGCGGTCCACTGGCAAAGCCGGACCCCGGCCGGCGTGGAAGCCGAGTTGTGGGACGCGGAACCCGACGTCTCGACCCAGCCCGTGATCCAGCCGAAGCGGGAGCCACCCCAGCCGGTGGTGAAGCCGGAGGAAAACGCCGACATCGCCTTGCAGGCGCGCAAGCGCCGCCAGGCAGCCGCGGCGGCCGAAGCAGCCAGGCAGGCTGAGCAGCGCGACCACAAGGCGCGCGAGGCCGAGCGCCAGGCGGCCGCAAAGCAGCAGCGGCTGAGCGAACTGGCACGCCTGCAGGCAATGGCCAACAGCGCCCCCGCCCCCGCTACTGACGGTGTGGGCGGCCGCGCCGGCAACGGCGCCGGCAGGGGTGGCACCGCCTCGCCAGGCTATGCGGACCGGGTGCGGCGCCGCATCTTGCCGAACATCATCTACACCGAAGAGGTGGCCGGCAACCCGACCGCGGTGGTCGCGGTGCATCTGGCCGCAGACGGCTCGCTGCTGTCGGTACGCCTCGCCAAGTCCAGCGGGAATGTCGGCTGGGACAACGCGGTGCTGCGCGCGGTGGAGCGATCCGATCCCCTGCCTCGCGACGAAAACGGCGTGGCGCCTCCCGACATCAACATCTACTTCCAGCCGAAGGAATAGGCAGCGCAAGCCAAGGTCAGCCTTCGGTCGAGTTGGCGGCCGCTTCCTGTCCTTGCGCATGACACTGCAGCATCTCCATGCCGCAAGGCGCGCCTCTACGCACGGTTTTGCGAATTGAACGCATCAAAGGTATTGCGTACGCATTCCACAATCCGGCCTGCCAGGAAGTTGAGCGGGAAATGGTCGGACGTGACTGCGAAGCTGCGGAACATCACCTCGCCCGAGAATGGAACCTCGCACGCGTCGGCGAGACCCAGCGCACGGCTCACGATCGGACTTACGATCGACACGCCGAGTCCCTTGCTGACCATTTTGCAGATGGTTGTGGCGTAGGGCGTTTCGATGGCGAGCACCCTGGATCCCGTCGGGAAATGCCGGTCGATCTCGCGCCGGTTCGCGCTTTCCGTCGGCAGCGAAATAAAGTGCTCCCCTTCGAAATCGGCGGGATCCAGAACGGCTCTTGTCGCCAGCCGATGTGAACCGGGAACGATGCATATTCCTTGCGCAGCATTGATTTCTTCATAGTGCAGACTGGGTAATTCGGTAGGGACAGAGCAGAATCCAATATCGCAAAACCCCGTCGCGGTCCATTTTGCCACCACGTCCGATCGCCCCATATTGAGCAGAACCGGGATATCGGGAAAATCCCGCCGGAAAACAGCAATGGCGTCCGGCAGCACGCTTTCAGCAATGGAGCCCACGGCGCCGACGCGGAGCAATCCGGTACCCCTGCGCCGTATGGAATTCGCGCTTTCGTCAAGAGACTCCAGGCCAATAAAGGCACGCTCGACGTCCGCATAAAATGCCTCCGCCTCGGCGGTGGGAATGAGCTTGGTGCCGATGCGCTGGAACAGTTCAAAGCCCACCTTGCGCTCCAACAATGCAATCCAGCGACTGATATTGGGTTGCGACGTATGCAAGAGCCCCGCCGCCGTGGTCATGGAACGCGACATCATCACGGCACGAAACGCTTCGATCTGCTTGAAGTTCATTGTCCGGGCTCCAGAAAGGACCGGATTGTGACACGCGCCGTGCTGCGCCGCGCCGGGGTGCCAGCCCCGCAACCCATATCGGAATTGTATAGGAAGCTACGAAACGCTGATTTGACGTATAGGTCCCTGGAAACCAAACTCGATACAGGTTTATTTCAAGAGAGTGTGAAAATGGAATCCAAAGTCAGCCGCCGCCTCAAACAACCTCCCGCGAAGGAGGTTATCCAGTACATTTTCCAGCCCCGCACCACGCGAGAATTCTTCACCAAGAATTTCGATGTACTTACACAGATCAACCTCGCTCACCTGGCCATGCTGGACCAGCAGGACATTCTCGACAAAACCACGACGGCAGCACTTGCCAATGCATTATTGAAAATGCAGCAGGATGGTCCCGAGGCCGTTGAGCTCGATGCGGCGAGAGAAGACGCCTATTTCAATTACGAAGCGCACCTGATCCGGCTTGTCGGCCAGAATCTCGGTGGCCGCCTGCATACGGCACGGAGCCGCAACGATATTGGCGCGACCAATGACAGGATTCGCGCGCGCGGCTTTGTGATCCGGATTTGCGCTGCGCTTATAGAGCTATGCGATGCCGCGCTGAACCAGGCGGCCCGGTACGCCAGCCATGTCATGCCAGGCTATACCCACATGCAGGCCGCCCAGCCGATCACGTATGGCTATTACTTCTCGGCGCTGGTCGAGGCATGGTCCCGGGACATCGACCGGTTGTTGCATGTGCTGGAAACCCTAGACGGCTGCCCGATGGGGGCGTGTGCACTCGCCGGTACGTCGTTCCCGATCGATCGCACCCTGACCAGCACCTTGCTTGGCTTCAGCCGGCCGCTCGGCAACGCGCTGGACAGCGTAGCGTCACGAGACTTTGCCCTGGAGCTGAGCGCAACGCTCTCGATCATGATGATTACGTGCAGCCGGATGGTGCAGGATTTCTATATCTGGTCGACGCCCGAATTCGGCTTCCTGGTGTTTCCGGATAGCATCGCGGGGACGTCAAGCATCATGCCGCAAAAGAAGAATCCGGTCGTGCTCGAGTACCTGCGCGGCAAGACCGCGCATCTGATCGGGCTCACCTCGGCCGCGCTGACGACGGTGAAGTCCTCGCACTTCACGCATTCCGGCGACAGCAGCCGCGAAAGCACGCGAACCTGCTGGGAGAGCTGCGAAGAAGCGCAGAAATGTCTTGAACTGATGAAGCTGCTTGTGCAGGACGTGCAGCCCGATCGTGAGCGCATGGCGTCGCGTGCGGCGGCCGATTTCTCCACGGTGACCGATCTCGCCGACCTGCTTGTCAGGAAGGCCGATCTTTCGTTCCGCGATGCCCATCACATCATCGGCGCCGTGGTGCGGCGCGCACTCGACGATGGCCTGCCGGCCACCGCGATCACGCCAGCGATGATCGATGCCGCGGCAGAACAGCAGGTCGGACGACCGGCAGCGCTTTCGGCGGAGGACGTTGCAAAATGCCTGGATCCGATCTGCAATGTCAATGGACGCCAGTCGTACGGTGCGCCCGCGCCACAAGGCGTGCTCGAGCGGCTCGATGCACAGCGACTCGCGCTCGGCATGCGCGCCGACACCCTGGAGGCCACCGACAAACGGATTCGCGAGGCATCCGCATTGCTGGAGCAGCGTACCCGGGCGCTTGTCACGCCTGACCACGCGCCGCTGGCCCGGGCGCAGGCGATCTGACGTTCGAGAGGAGACAACCATGTTCAAGTTCACCGCAGTGCTGGTTGCTGCCATGGGGTGCTGCTCTGTCGCCGGCGCGCAGGGGTATCCCGACAAGCCGATCGACCTCGTCGTGCCCTTCGCTCCTGGCGGGACCGTGAACCTCACCGCGCGGCTGCTGGCGACCCGCATGTCCCAGGTGCTGGGGCAACCGGCCATCGTCGATAACAAGCCAGGCGCTGGCGGCGCCATCGGCGCGGCGTTCGTCGCCAAGGCGCGCGCCGACGGGTACACGCTTCTGTATGCAACGATGGGCAATCAGGTCATCCAGCCGCTGCTATCGAAGAACCTGACGTTTTCCCCGTCGAAGGACCTTGCGCCGATCGCGCTCTTCGCTACGGTACCAAACGTGCTGGCCGTCTCGGCGAACACGCCAGCGAAGAGCATGGCCGAGCTAATCCAGTATGCGAAGGCCAATCCTGGAAAACTCAATATGGGGTCGGCAGGCCAAGGGTCCGTCAACCACATGATCGGTGAGCTTTTCATGCTGCGCACGGGCGTCAGGTTCACGCACGTGCCATACAAGGGTGCCGGGCCGGCAACGGCCGATCTCCTTGGGGGCCAGATTCAGATTCTCTTTGCGAATCTTCCAGGCCTGCAACCGTATGTGAAGTCGGGGAAAATCCGGCTGCTCGGCGTGGCCAGCCGGCAAAGAAATGCGGCAATCCCCGATGTGCCGACCTTCGGTGAACTTGGCATCAAGGACGCGGAAACGGAGTCGTGGTCAGCGCTGATGGCGCCCGCCGGAACCAGCGCGGAGGTCATCAGGAAGCTGCAAGACACCGTCAGGTCCGTCGCCACCGAACCGGCAATGGTCAGCCAGCTCACAGCCCAGGGGGCGCGGCCGTTCTATGGCACCGGCGAAGACCTGAACAAGGTGATCGCCGAGGACAACAAGCGTTGGACCGAGGTGATCAAGCGCGCCAACATTCAACTGGACTGACGGTACCGAGTTATTGCCAGAGAGTACCCCCCGGGCATCTCGACGATCCGGACGCCGTTGGAATCTGCGGCTCAGACAAAGGCGGCGTGCAGCCCGGTCAAAGACCGGGCTTCGTCGATCGCACCGGGGAAGCAGCCCAGACAACCCATTTCGCGGCACTGGCCGATCCCACGAGTTACTCCACTCTCCAGACAGAAATACCAGATGACAGACCGTGACGTTCTCGTACCGCCGACACTGCAACCAATCATCGAGCGCGCTGGCTACGCGCCCGCGCTCAAGGTCGGCTCTACCGTTTACTGCGCCGGACAGGTCGGGCGTACTGCAGACCTTGAAGTGATTGCCGATCCTGAAGCGCAATTCCTCGCTTGCTGGGAAAACCTGCGCGTACTGCTGGAAGCGGCCGGTTGTACTTTCGAGGACGTTGTCGATATGACGACGTACCATGTGCAGATGCGTCAGCACATGCCRCTCTTCCGCGAGGTGAAGAATCAGGTGTTTCCACGCGGGACGTGCGCATGGACCGCCATCGGTGTCTCAGAGCTTGCGCATCCCGGCCTGCTTGTCGAAATCAAGTGCGTGGCAGTGAAGCGAGATGCGGCAGCGGCAGGACTGTCCGCCAACTGTTGAAGACTTGCGTGGCAAGAGCCGAGCGGCCTCAGCAGGCGCGCGTCGCTTGCCGGCCGGTCCTGGCCAGCCGGCAGCGCACCCGCGGATGGCCGGATCGACCCGCGGATTCAACCGGTCAACGCAACGGATTCGTGGAATCGTTCGGCTGGTGTATCGAAGTCTGGTGTCCTTCGGGGGCGCTCATTGAGCCCCCCTCCCCGTGCCGCTTCTAAGCGGCAATCGATAATACGGACTTCCCGATCTGCTGCCGTTGCTCGATCATCGCATGTGCCTGCTCCACATCGGCAAAGCCATAGCGCTTCGCGATGGGCATATGGAGCTGCTTCGAGGCGAGCGCCGCGAAGATGTCATCCGCGCGTCGCTGTACCGTCTCGGGATCGGACATATGGTCTGCCAATCGAGGCCGGGTCAGGAACAAAGAGCCGCTTTCCCCCAGTTCCATGGGGTCCAGATCGTCCACCGATCCGGAAACGTTGCCGTAGTTGATCACCAGCCCGCGCTTGCGCGTGGCGCGGAAGCTGTCGCGCAGTGTCGCTTTCCCGACCGAGTCGAATACCACATCAACACCATGGCCCCGCGTGGCTTCGCGTATTGCGTCGGCGAATCGGCCGTGGTCGTAGAGCATGGCGTGATCGGCGCCGAGGCGACGCGCCACGGCACACTTTTCCGGCGAGCTGCCCGTCGCAAAGACAGTAACGCCGGCGGCCTTGCCCATCTGTACGAGCAACTGTCCGATGTTGCCCGAGGCGGCGTGCACCAGGCAGGCCTGCCCGGCATGCAGCCTGGCCACCTCGTTGAGCAGATAGTGGGCGGTGCTGCCCTGGAAGAGACTGGCCGCCGCCTGATCGTAGGCGATGTCGTCGGGCAACCGGACCGCGAGCCCCGCCGGCACCCGAGCGTACTCGGCATAGCTGCCCCATGCGATGCACCAAGCCACCCGGTCGCCGGGCGCGAAGCGGCTTACTTCGCTACCTACATGGACCACCTCGCCGGCTCCTTCCATACCCAAGGTGCATGGGAGCCGCACTGGGTAGGTCGTCGACATCGCATATTTGCCCTGGCGCGTATGCACGTCCATGAAGTTGATGCCGGCGTAGGCGACTTTCACAACGATGTCGCCGGGGCCGGGCTCCGGTGCCGGTATTTCCCGGCGTTGCAGGACTTCGGGGCCGCCATAGCTCTCGATCATGATGGCTTTCATTTTGTTCTCGGAAGTTGGTTGTATGTATAGAAAAGCGATGTCCAGGTAAGTCAGCTCGGTTCGATGCCGCTGGAGCGGATCAGTTGTTGCCAGCGGCTTCTCTCGGCCTTGACGTAGGCTGCAAATGCCTCTGGTGTCCCCCCGCCTGGCTCATTGCCCTGGGATAACAGGAGGGGTCGAATCTCGCGGTCCTCGAGCGCTTGATTGACGGTCTTGTTGAGAATCTGGACCATGGACGTCGGCAAGCCGGCGGGGCCAACCAGCCCCTGCCAGTTCTCCACCTGAAATCCGGGGACGCCTGCCTCATTCAAGGCTGGGACGTCCGGCAGCAATGGCGAACGCCCCTTGCTGGTAATCGCTAGAGAGCGCACCTTGCCCATACGCGTTGCCGGCAGCGCCGAGTACATCGGCTCGAACAGGAAATCAAGGCGGCCGCCCAACAGGTCGACCATCGCGCCGGCGCCGCCCTTATAGGGGATATGTACCAGGTTGGTGCCAGTCATGGATTTCAGCAATTCGCCGGAAAGATGATGCGCGCCGCCCGCTCCGCTGGAACCATAAGACAGGCCGGTGGCGCTGGCCTTGGCGGACCGTATCAAGTCGGCCACCGTTCTGTACGGCGAATCCGGCCTCACCAGCAACAGCAGCGGGCCGCGCTCAATCAGCGCGATCATTGTCAGGTCCCTGGCCGGATCGAACGAGAGGTTGGCAAACAGCGAAGGATTGACACTCAACGGGCCAAGGTTGCCGATGCCAAGCACGTAGCCATCGGGCCTCGCCCGTGCCACGTATTGCGTACCGATGTTTCCCGCGCCGCCGGGCCGGTTTTCCACCACGACCGGTTGCGCCAGGGCAGTGCTCATGAAGCGGCCCACCTGGCGTGCCCGCAAATCCGCGCTTCCGCCGGCGCTGTAGGCGACGACAAGGGAAATCGGCTTCACGGGATAGCGCTCGCCGGCGCGCGCCACCGCTAGTGGGGCGGCGCCGAGCAAGGTCAAGGCAATGCGGTTGAAGTCTCTGCGATTCATAGGTTTTCCTGCTGGTTCGTAGGTGACTCCATAAGCGCAATGACCATGCCACATGCCGGAGCGAAACCAGGCGTAGCGTAAGCGATTGATTATTAACGGAAAATTTAGTCTCCGGGTCACCAGGACAACAAAAGAACAGATTCACATTGGAACGCTATCGTTTCACTTTGAAACGAACGAATGAAACGCTAAACTGGCACCACCAGTTACGCCACCCGACGCTCCTCATGGAAGAACCCCCAAAGCCACGCCGCCCCGTGATCATTGGCGTAAGCGCCTACCAACTCGCGGAGCACATCCGCGACGTGGGTGCGGCGCTTCACGCGCGCGCGCAAGTGAGCGTGGTCGACGCCCATTTTGAAGAGGCGCTCGCCGAGATTCAGCGTCGGCAGGAAGCGGCGCCGTGCGACGTCGTGGTCTCAGCCGGAGCAAATGCGGAATTCCTGCGCAGCCACTTGTCGATTCCGGTGGTCTCCGTACGCGTCGGCGGCCATGATGTGATGGCCGCCATCGTCCGGGCCAGGGCAATCTCCGAACGCATCGCCGTGGTGCTCCACCGCGATGCCGGTGATGACATGGCGAAGTTTGCGGAAGTGTTTGCATTGCCAATTGCATTTCGGTCGTACGAGTCCGCCCCGGACGTCCGCAACGTGATCGACGAGCTGCGGCGCCTGGACACGCGCGTGGTCGTGGGCGCGGGCGTAGTGATGCAGGCGGCAGCCGCGGCGGGCATGGCGGGGGTGTTCCTCTATTCGGTCGACTCGGTGCGGCTTGCACTGGAAGACGCGATCGCCCTGGCGAACGCGAAGGCAGTCGAGCGCTCGCGGTATTCGCTGCTGAACAGCGTCCTTTACCACCTTGGCGATGGCGTTGTCGCGCTGGATGCTGCCGGCCGGCTGATCGCGGCCAATCCCGCAGCGGAGAAATTACTTGGCAGTCCCCTCATCCCATCTACCGGGAAAACGCTCTCGCTACCATTCCCTGCCTTGCGCCCAGGACGCGCCCTGTCAGATGGCGAGCATGACAGCGGCGCCGTCGAGGAGATCGACGGACGCACGGTAATCGTTGACCGGGCGCCGCTGTACGAAGGGAATGCGCGCGTTGGGGCGGTACTGACCCTGCGCCAGCCGACACGCGTCGAGAAGGCCTTTAACCGGCTTCGAACGCATCGGTACACGCACTCGCAAACAGCCAGGTACAAACTTGAGGACATCGTAGGCGCCTCGCCAGCCATGGCCGCCACCATCACCCGTTGCCGAGTTGCGGCCGAGCGCAGCGATGCTACGGTCCTCATCACAGGGCCAACCGGCGTCGGCAAGGAACTGCTTGCCCAAGGCCTGCATAACGCCAGCCGCCGACGGCGGCACCCGTTCCTGGCGGTCAATTGCGGCGCATTGCCTGAGACGCTGCTGGAGACGGAACTCTTTGGCTACGAGGAAGGCGCCTTCACCGGCGCGCGGCGAAACGGCAAAGCAGGCCTGTTCGAAGCCGCCAACGAGGGAACGGTCTTCCTCGACGAGGTGGCGGAGATGCCATCGCTATTGCAAACGCGGCTGCTGCGCGTCTTGCAGGAGCGGGAAGTGACGCGAGTCGGCGGTACCGACACGATGCAGGTCAATGTCCGGATCGTTGCCGCCACGCATCGGGACCTGTGGGAGCGCGTGCGCGAAGGCGCCTTTCGGAAAGATCTCTTCTATCGCCTTAGCGTGCTGCGCGTCCAGGTGCCACCACTGTGCGAGCGCCCCGAGGACCGCGACTCCCTCACTACGGCGCTGGTAAGTGCCGCGATGCGGCGGGTGCAACTTGCAGACTTGCTTGACGCTGTCCTGCCTGCCGCCCTGGTCGTCGCCAGACAACACGCCTGGCCAGGTAATGTCCGCGAGCTTGAGAACTTCGCCGAGCGTGTTGCCATGGCTTGTCTCGAAGCCGGCGCGGCAGTCCCGGGAAGCCAACTGGCCGCGCTTCTCGACCGTGATGCGTACCACTACGATTCACTGGTCGCCATGCCGGAGCCCCCCGACACCACGCTCTCTGGCATGACCATCGCCAATGTGAAGGAGGTTCTCAATGCGTGTGGAGGAAACCGTACCCTGGCCGCAAAACGCCTGGGTATTGGTCGCTCCACGCTATGGCGCCTCCTCAAGAATTAGCGATTGCTCAGGAGTTTGCCTTGCATAAGGTGGCCACGCGGTCTTAAGTGTGTTGCGTCGTGGCCCCCGATCACCCGGCCAGATCGGGGGGCTCCGGGACAAATCAGTCAGAAGGCCCGATCACTCAGGCTTGACACCCGCTTCGGCAATGACTTTTTCCCAGCGGAGTTTTTCTGATTCGATGAACCGTGCGCCGTCCGCGCGCGACATCGGCATCGGATAGGTGCCGAGGTCTTTCAGTCGGTCGATGAAAGGCTGCTGGGTCAGGCTCTGGTTCACGGCAGCATTGATCCGATCGAGCACAGGCAGCGGCGTGCCCTTCGGCGCGAATACCGTGAACCAGCCCTTGGCGACCAGTCCCGGCGCCACGTCCTTGGCCAGGGGAATGCCGTCGAGGCCGGGCAGGCTTGCATCCGATGTCACCGCAAGCGCCTTGAGCCGTCCCCCGCGCACGAGCGGCACCAGTGGCGCGATGCCATCGACATAGACCGGGATGTCGCCTTTCACAACGGCCTGGATGGCCTGCGTGGTGCCGCTGAAGCTGACCTGCCGGAACTTCGTCTTCTGCAGCTGCCCCATCATCTCGGCCGTCAGGTGCGGCACCGAGCCGCGCGTGGGGCTGCCGATCACCACATCGTCCGGACGGGCCTTGCCCTCCTTGAGCACATCGGACAGCGTCTTGTAGTGCGTGCCCGGGCCGGCCACGAACATCATCGGCGTATAGGCCAGCGTTGCCGCCACTTCGGTATCGCGCCGGATATCGAATTTCGCTTCCTTGTACATCACGGGCGTGGTCACGGCGGCCGCCGCATGAAAGAGCACCAGCGTGTAACCGTCGGCGGGCGCCTGCTTGAGCGCGCTCATGGCAACGATGCCGTTGCCGCCCGGCTTGTTCTCCACGATCACCTGCTGCTTCCATGACGCGGCCAGGCGCTCGGCCATTTGCCGCGCGATGATGTCCGGCGCGCTGCCCGCAATGGAAGGGACGAGAATGCGGACCATCTTGTCCGGATACGCATTCGCGCCGACAGGCAGCGCAATGATGGAACCGGCAAGCATGGCCAGTGTAATAAAGGGGCGCTTCATGATGTCTCCAACGTCTGGCGTACCGGCAACCCCACCGGCGCCGGCACTTATTTGATACACAGTCAAATCAGGATTGTAGTTTTATTGACTGCATATCAAATAAGGAGAAACCACTACGAGCGCGCGTGGGTCGAAGTGACGAGAATGGCCCCGCCTATGCGGCGCGCGCGCTCTTCTTTTTCGCGGGTTTTGCGTCGCGCGGCCAGGCTTCGATGCCGTCGAGCGTAATGCGCAGGCCCTCTTCAAAGGCCGTGTCCGAGGAGAGATGGGAGAACGCCTTGCTGACAAAGCGCGCCCCTGGATATTGCTCGGCCGATACCGATTCGAGCTTGTTCTGGATAAATGCCTGGTGGTAGGCCGGCAATTGCCGCGAGGCTTCGGCCATGCTGGCCGAGACAAGGTATTGCGCCAGGAAATGATACCCAAGCGCGACCTGCTCCGCCGTGAAGCCGCCCTGCATGATGGCCGATGTCATGCGATTGAAGAATTCCAGGCCGTAGTCGGTCTCGCCCGGTTGCACGTCCTGGAACAGGCGATACCGGTTATGCGACGCCACATAGTTGCTGACGCCGGGATTCTCCACTGCCACCTGGAAGCTGAGCCGCGCGATGTGCTCGACGTCCGCCCGCCAGTCGCCGGTCAAGGGCGCCACGCGCTGGATCCGCTGGCGGTAGTAATCGTTCAGTACGCCGGAAACCAGGTGGTCCCGCCCGCCCAGGTAGTAGTGGATCAGCCCGGGCGCCACGCCGAAATCCTTCGCGAGCTGGACCATGGAAATCTGGTCCAGAGGCATCGTCTTGGTCAATTTGATCGCGTGCTGCAGGATCGTCACGCGGCTGAGCATCGGCTCGGTACCGATCGGCGACTCCGTCTTGGGCGGACGCCCGCGACGGCGAGGTGCCGGACTGGATGGTTGCGGTGCGGCAGCCTTGACTGCTGGCGATTTACGTGCGGCAGGCATGATCGAGGGACGAAGCGGACCGCTTCGGAATTGGTAGTATGCCAATTCTATCCGCGTTCGCCCGTCCTGCCAGCTATTGCCCCGCCCTAGGCCGATGCGGCAGCCGCCACGGCTCCATGTCGGCTGCCCATCCTGTAGCGCCCCAGAGACAGCACCAGCGCGGCAGCCACCAGCAATATGCAGGGCAGTATCAGCAACGGCAGATCGTAGTTCCCGCGTGCGTCGAACCACGCGCCCAGGCCGATCGGGCCGATCACGGCGCCAAGCCCGTAGCCAGAGAACGCAATCCCGAACAGCGAGCCGAACGATGTCAGGCCAAAGTACGAGCGGACAAGATAGGAGATCAGATCGCCTTCCGCGCCGATCGTCAGCCCGATCAGCATCGTGGCAATCAGCAGTGTGTTGTAGTCGTTCGAGCCGCGCAGCAGGAATACGCCGATGGCACCGCCCACGAAGAACACACTGGCCACCAGCGGCGCGTGAATGCGATCGATCAACAGGCCAGTCAGCAGGCGCCCCGCCAGCAGGCCGATGCCGACCGTCGACCCACTGCGCGCCGCCATTGCCGCATCGAACCCCCGATCCGCGAACAACGATGGCAGATGCGGCCCGAGGGACAGCGTTGCCGCCGAACTCAAGATGAATACGCACCAGATTGCCCACAGCCGATAGCTGCGTAGCGCCGCCGCCAGTGGCACACCCTCCGGCGCGGGCGTTGCCACCCGCCCCACCTTGTGCCCGGCCCGGAGCCGCTCGCGCAGCAATCCGCACGCCAGCAGCGACAACACGATCGAGCCAGCCGCAAGGCCTACATAAGCCATACGCCAGCCAACTGTCGTCACCAGATACTGCGCGATGATCGGCAGGATGACCGTGCCCACGCCGAGCCCGCACATGGCGATGCCCAAGGCCAGGCCTAGTCGCCGGTCGAACCATTGTGGCAACACGGCCAGGTAGCCCAGCACCGAGGTAGCGGCGCCCGAGACGCCCACCACAATGGACAATGCTACCCAGATCAGCATGCTGCCGTTCTGGAGCGCCATCGCCGCCGTTGCCAGACCGAACACGATTGCCGAACATGCGATCACGCGACGGATGCCAAAGCGGTCCATCAGCGCGCCAACAATCGGACTGACGATCGCCAGCCCAAACATCGAAGCCGCGTAGGAAAGCGATGCCTGAGACCGCCCCCAGCCGAACTCCGCGGCAAGTGGCCTGACGAAGACACCGGCAGTGGCATTGAACAGCGGTGCATAGCCAGCCATCATGCCGAGCGCGGCGCCAAGAATCACGCCCACGTAGATCCAGACAGACACGCGAGGCGGCGCGTTGGGGACGGGTTGCATGGAGTAGTCTCCTTGTTGGCGGTGCCGCCTTATACGGACGGCTACCTCTTTGTCGGAATGTTGCGATCAGCGCAGGCCGGTCTGGCTGCCCAGGTAGGCGCCCGCGCCCGGCGCCGTAGCCGCGATGCCCAGCTTGCGCATCATCTGCCGCGCCGTACAGATGGCAGTGGATGTCACGGGAATGCCCAGTGCCTGTTGCGCGGGCTCGATGGCCGCCAGCGACGGCATTTGCACGCAGGCCGACAGCACCACGGTATCCACGCCCTTCACGTCCAGCCGCTTGACGTCTTCCAGCAACTGCAGCGGATCACGCTCGCCGACTTCCAGGTTGTCGAGGATCGAAAAATTGATCACATCCCTGACCTCGATGCCTTCGTGCTCGATGTATTCGACTACCGTCCTGGTCAGCGCATCGCTGTAAGGCGCCATCAGCGCGATGCGGCGCGCGCCAAAATCCTTCAGTTCATCGACCAGCGCACCGGCCGATGTCATGATCTGCGGGCGATACGGCGCATCGGCAATCGCCCCGCCCAGTTCCTCGATCACCTGCCGGTGATAGCCCATGCCCATGCACATGGTGGCCACCAGGCACGCCGTGCTCATGACATCGACGCGCGCATCGGCCAACTCCAGTGCGCAGCGACCCATGTCGCGGTTCATCCTCTCCAACTCCTCGGCCACCACGCGGTGCATGCGCACCCGGCTGGCGTGGAAGCTGAACCGCTCCGGCAGCGCCTGCATGCGGGCGGCGAAGATGGCGGGCACCTCGCGCTCCATCGTGATGTTGGAGCTCGGCACAATTTGTCCGATTCGAAACTTCATCATTGGCAATTCCAGGAACGTTCRGGGGGCGGGAGAATAAAAGCGGTTCAGATCCGCGCGCAGGGAATCGGGGATCGGCGTGCCTTCGCGCCGGTCCAGGCGCACGCAGATCGGCGAGAACATGGCATCGAACACCGCTGCGCCATCGGGGCGGCGCGCCACGCAGCGGATATCAAAGGATCTCGTGCGAATGGCTTCCACGGTGCAGGCGATGTCGATCTCGTCATCGGGCCAGAGYGTGCCGATGAACTCGAAACGGATTGCCTTGCATGGCGTGCCCACGCCGTGGACCTCGCCCAGCCTGCCGTCACCGCCGGCCATGTACGCGGTGTAGAGCCCTACCGCGCCCAGCAGGTAATCCGTGAACCGGCCCGTGTAGACCACACCAGCCGGATCGCAGTCGCCCCACCGCACCTTGCGCCTGACGACGAATGGGCTCTCGCTCAGCACGTACTCCGTGGCGTTGATCATGGCTGTCCCACGATGGTGCTGCCTGTCACACCGCCGGCGGCGAGTTCCGCCATCAGGACCGGAAACTGGGCGCGCAGCCGCTCAGCATCCACGCGGCCCGTGCGGGTCATGAAGCGGAACACGAACTCGTGCGGCGTCGGCAGATCCATCCATTCACGGATGCGCTCGTACCAGTTGTACGACGCCTCGGACGCGCTGATCAGCTTGGCCTTCTCCGGCTTGCGCACGGCCTCATACTGCTGCAAAGCGGCGGGGACGTCATCGGAATGGGCCATGATCGCATCGGCCAGCGCCATCGCATCTTCCATGGCGATGCGCGTACCCGACCCGATTGAAAAGTGCGCGCTCGTCAGCGCATCGCCGATCAGCACCTGCTTGCCGACATGCCAGTTCGCATTGAGGATGACAGGGAACTGGCGCCAGACCGAATTGTTCGACACCAAGCCGTAGCCGGCCAGTTCCGGCGCGAACACCTTCTCGAACAGTGCCTGCCGGGCTTGCGCGCTCATCGCCTCCATGCCGAAGTCCAGCCAGGTCTGGTGGTCGCACTCGGCCACGAACGTGCTCATCGAATCCGAGTATGGGTAGTAGTGCGCGACGAAGTAGCCGGCCTCGAACTTGCGGAACACCAGTGCGGGGCTCGGGAACGGCTTCTCGACGCCGTACCAGGCGAAGTGGTTCGTCAGGGTGCGACGCGTGGTGCCGAAGCCGGCTTCATTGGCCGCGCGCAGTTGCGAGTTGATGCCGTCGGCACCAACGACCAGGTCGGCATCGATGGCGTCGAAATCGGCAATACGCTTGTTGTACGTTACGCGCACGCCAAGCTCATGCGCACGCTGCTGCAGGACGGACAGCAGGCTGATCCGGGGAATGGCGCCACCGCCGGCGCCCGGTTTCTTCATGACGATCGGGTGCTCGCGGCACACGATCGAATGCTGATCATTGAACCGCATGATCCTGGCTAGCCGATCCACGACAATCGGCGACGCCGAGCGCAGGTTCGACAACCCCGTATCGGCCAGCACCACGCCAAAGCCGAACGTGGCGTCTTCGGGGTTCTGCTCGTACACGTCGATGTCAACATTCGACACTCTCTCCTTGAGCAGAATTGCGAGGAACAGGCCGGACGGGCCGCCGCCGATGATGGTCACTTTCATTGCGCGCCTCGCGGAGCAATCACCAGCGCATCCATGTCGAACTGGCGAATCTGGCCCGCCAGCCCGCCGGTCAGCGCGCCGTACCAGACCGCGGGCTTGAAGCCCAGCTCCTTGCGGCGGAACTGCAGCGTCGGATTGCCGTCGATGCGCACATAGCCGTTGCCCAGCGCCGTGGCCAGGTATCCATCGGTCTTGCGCGCCACGTCGATCAGCGGCGCAAACTCGGGCACGTCGAGTACATAGATCGATGCCTTGTCCTTGTCCGCCACCGCCTCGATGCGCTCCGCCTTGCGCTGCCACACCGGATCGATCGATGCGAACGCCGCGCCTTTGTCGCGTGCGCATTCCAGTTCGATGGCCGAATCCATGGTCAGCGCGGCATCGTGCATGTCGGCATCGCTGAACGCACGCACCTGCCAGGTGATCTCGATCGGATAGCCGTTCGGGTCGTTGAAGTAGATGGACTCGATGACCTCGTGGCGGATCTGGTAGCGCAGCGCAATGCCCACGGCTTCCACACGCTGGCGCCATTGCAGCAGTTCGGCCTCATCGCGGACCCGCCATGCCGTGTGCGTGGCACGATCCTGATAGTGCTCGCGAACCGTCAGCCAGTCCGGGCGTTCGGTGCCGATGTAATAGAAGAAGGCGATGGTGCTGCCGTTGCCGCTATCGAAGAAGAAATGCAGGAAATCGGCATGATTGTCCGGGCCCCAGCCCTTGGCCGAGATGGCGTGGACCAGCGGCAGGCCAAGCAGGTCGCGGTAGAAATGCACCGTCTCGGCCAGTTTCCAGGTAGGCCTGGCGGTGTGATGGACGCCGTGCAGCGCGACAGCGGGCACGTTGGCTTGGGCGGCTTGCGTGGATTGGGTCATGTCACTTTCCTTCGTCACTTGGCTTGCTGAACAATGCTTGTTGCGGCCTCGGCCTGCAGGACTTGCACGATGTGGTCGCGCAGCAGCACCTTGCTGAGCTTGCCCGAGGCGGTGAGTGGAAACTCCGGGATGATTTCCAGGCGCTCCGGCCACTTGAACTTGGCCAGCCCGGCGTCCTGCAGGTATCCGGTCAGCGCCGGCAGCGTCAAGCCAGCCGCGGCGGCGGCGGGCTTGAGCTGCACAAAGGCACAGACGCGCTCGCCGTAGACCTTGTCGGGCATGCCTACCACGGCGCAAGCCAGGATCGCGGGATGCTGGTTGATGACGTTCTCGAGCTCTTCAGCGTTGATCTTCTCGCCGCCACGATCCACCACATCCTTGATGCGGCCACGGAAGAAGTAATAGCGCTTGCCGTCGACCACGCTTGACGACATCAGGTCGCCCGAGCGGTAGAAGCCGTCGGCGGTAAAGCGCGCGACGTCTTCCTGTTCGGACTTGTAGTAGCCACCGATCGTATAGGGGCCGCGAAACAGCGCTTCGCCTGGCTCGCCGTCGGCGACGACGTCTTCGGTGCCCGGGTGCACGATCCGCACCTCGTCGGCGGCGGACACCGGGTGGCCGATCGACTGGTCGCGGATCTCCTGCGGATCATCCGGCCGCGTGAACATGATCACGCCTTCGGTCATGCCGAAGATATGGTGCGTAGGCGAGCCCGTCAGACGCGTCAGATTGGCGGCGTTCTTGGGCGCGATGAAGTTGCGCCGCGCCTTGTCGGCGGCCGTGCCGCGCAGCAGTGCCGGCGCGATGCGGTTCAGGATCGGCCCGGCCACGCCAAACCAGGTCGGTTCGTAGTCGCGGACCAGCGCCTGCAGTGTGTCATCCGAGATATCGGGCGCCACCGTCACCTTCGCGCCGCTCAGCAGGAACGGGCCGAAGAAGCAACCCATATTGAGGTTGTGCATGTACGGCGTTGGGAAGAACAGCACGTCTTCGCGGGTGTAGCCGTTGCACGTTGCCACCGCGCGCATGTTGTACAGGTACTCGTTCTGGAAGCGCGGGATGATCTTGGGCACGCCGGTGGTGCCGCCTGACAACTGGAACACGGCGGCCTGGAACGGCTCGTGCTTCACATCGGCCAGTACTTCCCGGGCGCGCGCCAGCGGCATGTCGCGGATCAGGTCGGCCAGCAACACAGCGCGGCCACGGCGTACCCCCCGGGCCTGCAGGATGATCTTGAGGCTCGGCACCTCGGCCTGCATTTCCTCGGCAAAGGCCACATCATCGAACTTGGGATCATCGCCCTGCACAAAGTGCAGCCGCGCTTCGCACAGCTTGCCCAGATAGCCGATTTCGAGCTTGCGGAACGCCTGCAGCGAGCACAACGGAATAATGCCGGCCTTCAGGCAGCCGAAGAAGGCCAGCAGCAATTCGTTGCTGTTGCCGCACTGGAAGATGGCGCGGTCAAGCGGCCTGAGTCCGAGTGCCAGCAACGCGGCACCGAGCCGATCGGTCTGCTCGTCGAGCGCCTGATATGTGAATTCCCCCTCGGGGCCGACCAGGGCCAGGCGATCCTTATTGTCGCGAAATGACTGGCGGAAGGCGCCAACCAGCGTTTCGCCGGTCAGATAGCCTTCCGCCACGTACTGGCGCAGGCGGCTTTCGTCGGGGTAGCGCACGCCGTCGAGCAGCACTGACGGGCGCAAATGGGTGGGTTGCAGCATATCTGTCTACCTCTGTATTTGTCTTTGTTCCTGCAATCTGGCTCAAACCATCGTTTCGCGGAGCCACTCGACGATGAGTCGGCCTGCAATACGCTGCCCCGCTTCCTCCTCACGGCTGAGGGCCATGCCGTGGTGGTTGCCGCGCACGCGGACGTGGCGCTTGTGCGGCGCCGGGATCTGGTCGTAGATCGCGCGGATGTCGGCGGGAAAGGTGCACTGGTCGCCCGTGTATTCGAGCAACAGTGTCGGCTGATGCAGCGCACCGAGCGTCCTGTCCAGTGCGGCATTCGACGACAGGCCGGACCATGTGGAAAGCCACGATTCCGGCGTCACGGTGCGGCCGAAGCCCACGCTGCCCCAGTTCGATATAAACGGGTCCTTGCCCCATAGCGATCCGGTCTTGCGGTCCGACGGGTCCAGCGCGATGTCCCACGACCGCAGGTCGGCATCGGTACGCCAGACCTGGAAGATCGGGGCATGGGCGGCCAGGCGGCGATCGGCCTCCGTGGCGCTGCCTGCCTTGATCTTCTTTCGTGCTTCGTGCTTGGCGCGCAGCATCGCCTTTGCGCGCTCGTCGATGCGTGCCACGCGGGCGGTTTGCGCAGCCTGGTAGCGTTCGATGAACGCGGGCGCATAACTGCCCTTCCCCGTTTCCACATCGAAGCCATTGGCTTTCGCGAACGGATCGAGCGTGGGGTCTGTCTGCATCGGATCGCTCTCGTCGATGACGGACGGATCGATGCTGCTCATCAGCAGCTTGCCCTGGCCCGGATGGGGCGACACCAGGATGAAGGCATCGACCTCCGGCATGTGCAGTTCGCCCAGATTCGTCGGTCGTCCGCCCGGCGTGCGGGCGATGCGCGTCTCACGCGGGGTCAGCGCCTGCTGGTTGTAGAACGTGTAGAGCCCGGCGCCGCCAGAGTTGCCGAGCATCACGAGTTTCTCGTAGCCCAGTTCGCGCAGGTGCGTCATGCCGGCGGCCACATCGAACAGCGCGACCTCGTGTTCCAGGCGCAAGTCGTTGCCTATCGAACGCGGCCCCTGCACCCAGCAGGCGCAGCCCGCATCGAGAACGAACGGCACGAGGTAATGCGTGATGGCCATCTCGCGCGGATGCATCAGCGAGACGACGGTCTTCTCCTTGCCGGTCACGCTGAACAGGAAGCCAAGCGTGCGTTGGCCGTCGGCCGTGCCTAGCGCGTAGGGCACCATCTGATATGAGCGGTTCATCAGGCGGGCGTCCCACGATGCGCCTCGCATCCCTGCCGTCACCTGCGGCTTGTCTTGTTCAGTCACGCTGTCTCCTTGGTAAATGCTACCGTCTCAATAATCTAGTATCTATTTGATATGCTGTCAAATAATTTTGGAATGGCTGCCCGGACTCATGAAAAAAGAGCGTGCCACGGATGCGGCACGCCTCAAGGCGCGACCTGGCCGGCGCGCCAGTTGACGCAAGGCTCAGAAGTTGTGCCGCAAACCGATCACGGCGCCAAACTGGTTGGCACCCGCGATCACCGAGCCGTCATACCCGTTTGCGCCCAGTGCGGAACCGCCCTTGTTCAGCGTATATGACGTCGACAGATAGGCATCGGTGCGCTTCGAGAAACGATAGTCCGCCGACAGAACGATCGACATCGGGTCCTTCGCCGATGTGCGGTCGTTGGTCTTGTAGACCGCGCCGGTCAAGGCGAATGCCTGGCCGAAGTTGTAGGTCACCCCCGTCCAGAACAGATCGGTACGCGTCATTGACGACAGGATCTGGCTGACCAGACGCCGATAGCCAAAGTACGCTGACACCGGACCGAAGTCGCCTGCGGCCGAGGCTACATAGCGACGCTCAGTTCGCCCCGCGGTGGCAGCGGATGTACCGTTGAGCTGGTCGTAGACGCCGGCCAGGCGGAATCTGCCCATGTCGTACGAGAACCCCGCGCTCATCTCGCGGCCAACCCTGCTGTTGCCCGGCACTTCCGAACCGTTCGCAATCGTGGAGTCCACGCCGAAGCTGTACAGCGCCGACGCCGTCAGCGCGCCGAACTTGCCGGTGTACTTCACCGCGTTATCGGTACGGCCTGCCAGCCACGTATCGTGCGAGTACGACGAATACTTGGGCGCGAAGAACATCGGATCGAAGCCGATGACCAGGTCGAATGTCAGGTTGTGATGCCGCCCCATCGTGACCTGCCCGTACGGTGTATCGAGCCCGACATACGCCCGGCGCCCGAACAGCCGCCCGCCCTGTGCCGCCGCCCCGGAATCGAGCACCATCCCGCCTTCCAGCAGGAAGATCCCCTTCAGACCGCCACCAAGGTCCTCGACACCACGCATCCCCCAGCGGCTACCGGCAATGTTGCCCGACGTCATGCGCACGAGGCTCGAACTCTGTTTTGCAGCATTCGGCACGTGGTTCAGATATTCGATGCCCGCATCCGCCACGCCGTACAGCGTGACAGACGATTGGGCGTGCGCGGTCGCACCGGTCGCTAGCAGCGCACCGGCGATGGCCAGGCTCCGTTTCATTTCTCCTCCGTAATTGATCTTGGATCGTGGCCGAGCGTTGGCCCACGATGTGCCGCCCAACGCTATCCGTCACTCAGCGGTTCCGAATCCACCGACGACTGAAATTGATATGCACACAATTAAAGTTACGGGATTTTTGATACCCAGTCAAATAATGGTATTCCCTAGACGCACGGTGGCATGAACTCTCGCCCTATGTCCGCAGGCCACCGTACTTCGACAACCTGTCGCGAGACGCAGCGCCCCTTCAGGATATCAAGGGCATGCGGCCCCTGGTCATCCTTGGTGATTCGGTGACTACCGACCATATCTCGCCGTCTGGCGCGATCAGCATCGGCACACCGGCTGCCGACTTCCTCCTTGCAAAGGGYATCGAGAAGCGCGACTTCAATAACTACACGACACGCCGTGGGAACCACGACCTCGCGGTGCGTGCGACGTTTGCCAATATCCGCTTGCGCAACCACATCGTGCCGGGCGTGGAAGGCGGCGTCACGAGGCTGATGCCGGACGGCACGCAGATGCGCGTCTACGAGGCGGCCACCGAATACCTGAAGCGAGATGTCCCGCTCGCGATCATTGCCGGCAAGAACTATGGTTGCGGCTCATCGCGTGACTGGGCGGCCAAGGGCGTTGCATTGCTCGGCGTGAAGGCGGTGATCGCCGAAAGCTTCGAGCGGATTCACCGCACCAACCTGGTCGGCATGGGCGTGCTCCCCTTGCAGTTCGAGGCAGGCACCACGGCGGAATCGCTCGCGCTCGACGGGAGCGAGACGATCGATATCCTCGCGCTGGCGGACCGCCTCGATATCTCCGGCCGCATAGAGGCGATCATCCATCGCAGCAATGGGACGACGATCAACGTGCCATTGACGATCCGGCTCGATACCGGCGAGGAAGTTGAATACTGGCGTCACGGCGGCATCCTTCCTCTCGTCTGGCGCGAGTATGTCTCCGGAAAATCCGAGGACCATGTATCCCACTCGGCAAAGCGTGTCCAGCCTGAAGTGGGTGGGCCGCAACACGAGCTGCCCGATGCCATGCCGGGTAGCGAAGTTCCCAGCGCGACCCAGGGTGCGACGTTAGGCTGATGGACAGGGAGGTTTGCCTCCCTGCTCTTTCCAGCTCATGCATTGCAAGTGTCGATTGACCGCTAGCCGGCGTAGGAACGCGTGCCGATCCCGGCATGCGCCCGCGCCACTGCAAGCACGACCTCCCGCCTGCGGCACGATGACGGTGGTCCTCTCCGCTGTGCCAGCGTCTTTTGCCGGCCTGGCAGCGATTCGCACGTCGTTGCGCTCAGTACGCATCTCCCTGGTCGGCGTGCAGAACCGATCCACGAATGTCCCTGCTCAAGCGACGGACAGCCTGGGGCGGCTGCCCGATGGTGCGCACGAATGCGCGCCTCATGCGCTCCCGGTCGGATAGACCCACTTCGTGCGCGATCACGTCCAGCGAAAGACGCCCCTTTTCCAGCAAAAGCCTCGCGGCTTCCACGCGCAGATGCTCGACGGCCTTGGCGGGCGATTGACCGGTCTCCGCGCTGAATGCCCGGCTGAACTGGCGCGGGCTTAGCCCGGCGACATCGGCAAGTTCGTCGACCGTCAATGCGTTACGCAAATTGGCGTTCGCGTAGTCGATGGCCTTCTGGATCCTGTCGGACTTCGGGTCGAGGTCAAGCAATGTCGAAAACTGCGACTGGCCGCCCGCGCGCCGGTGATAGATGACAAGCTTGCGCGCTACCGTGCGCGAGACGTCCTGGCCATGGTCCTTTTCAATCATGGCGAGCGCCATGTCGATCGTCGCCGTCATGCCCGCGGACGTCCAGATCGGTCCGTCCACGATGAAAATCTGGTCCTCCTCGACAGCGATCTTCGGAAAGCGGCACTGCAGATCGTGTGCGAACCGCCAATGGGTGGTCGCGCGCCGGCCATCCAGGACGCCCGCTTGCGCCAGGATGAAGGCGCCTGTGCACGGCGCCGCGATCCGCCTCGACGTCTTCAGCGAGCGCCTGACGAATGCAGTCAATGCCGCGGAAACGATGTCAATCTCGACGCCAGAGCCGAACATGACTGTGTCGAATGCGGCATCGCCGAAGGGCTGCGACTCGACGCGGATGCCTGCCGACGACGACACCAGTCCTCCCCCCTCCGACAGAACTGTCACGTCGTACGCCCGCTCTTCGAGTACGACGTTTGCCAGCTCGAACGCGGTGACTGCCGCCAAGCCCATCAGATAGAAGTTCGGGAATACGACAAAGCCGATCGTGTGCATGGGGCACCCTGTTTCACGTCCTGAATTGGACGTATATATGACATTTGAGACGCGGTCAACGACGATTATGATCGACTGGCAGTCAAAAAGCCGGCCGGGCCGGAGGCCGGGACTGCGTACCAACTCCGCGGCGACACGCCGCCTCGCAGGCCGTCCCCCAACCGCGTTTCGCAAAGAACCTTCGTATGGATCGTCGACTACTGATACTGGCGCTTGGCATGTTCGCAATGGGTACCGACAACTTTGTCGTCGCCGGTATCCTTCCAGGTGTGGCGGCCTCGCTGCATACATCCGTCAGCCTGGCTGGCCTCATGGTTACGTTCTACGCGCTGACCTATGCGGTGGCTGCGCCAGTGATGGCAGCCGTGGCGGGCGACTTGCCGCGCAAGCTTCTGCTCGTTTCGGCGCTTGGGATTTTTGTCGTCGGCAACGCGATCAGTGCGCTCGCCACCGACTTGCACTGGGTCCTGGTGAGCCGGGCCCTGGCAGGATTTGGCGCCGCGCTGTTTTCTCCAACTGCATTGGGCGTTGCCTCGGCAATTGCCACACCTGAAAAACGCGGCCGCGCGCTGGCCACGGTAACGGCGGGCCTCACGGGAGCCACGGCGCTCGGTTCGCCAATAGGGACTTTTATCGGCGGATTCGGCAGCTGGAGGACAACCCTCTGGTTCGTCACGGCGCTCGGGATTGTGGCGATGATCGGCGTCTGGACGATGCTGCCCTCCGTTCCCCTGCCCGCGTCCGTCAGGTTGCGAGAGCGGCTTGCGCCCGTGCGCGACATGCGCATCGCGCTTACCTTGCTGACTTCCTTATTCGCGTTCGGCGGGTTCCTGATGGTCTACACGTATGCGGGCGTGGTGCTGGAGGCCGTGACGCACGGCGATGAACGCATTCTCGCGGGGATGTTCCTGTTGTGGGGCGTCGCCGCGACGGTCGGGAACCTGATGTCCGGCCGTCTCGTGGACCGATTCCAGAGCCGCAACATCATCAATGCGATGCTATGGATCGCCATCATCAATTTCTGTGTGCTGCCGTGGACCTCTGCGCATGCGCTTGGCGCTATCGTTGCGCTGATCGTCTGGGGGGTATGCGGGTGGGGGCTTATCGTTCCGCAACAGCACCGTCTCGTGCAACTGTCGCCGCATGTGGCGCCGCTGCTGCTTGCCCTGAACAATACGGCCACTTATATCGGACTTGCCTGCTCGGGCGTGCTTGGCGGTGTAGTGCTCCGATCGATAGGCGCGCGGTACCTGAGTCTCGTCGCGGCCGCGTTGATTGCGGTGGCATTCGTTCTTGCCACGGCCGCGCATCGTTGCATGGCGCGGCCGCGTGCGCAGCATCGTGCTTCAGCTGGTAGCGAGATCGAACCTGCCTGATTCGTCGACGCCGCCTCGCTCTCAAGCACCGCCACAACCAACGCTTATGGCGCGCGGCCGGATGGCGGCTGGCCGTACCCGATCCTTCACGCCATTCGCATACCGCCGGCGGCGGGACTACGGCGTCTGGGCAGACGCCGCGGGAACATCCTCCGTGGAGCGGGCCTCCGCGATCCGGATGAAGAAGGCCATCAGGAAGGCAACCACCAGCAGGCTGGCGAGGAACAGCAGGCCCGTGGCGGCGCTGTGACTTTGGCCCTTGATATAGCCGATGGCGAACGGGCCTGCGAATCCCCCGAGGTTGCCGATCGAGTTGATCACCGCGATCGACACGGCTGCCGTGGAGCGTGTCAGGAACAACGTAGGCAGCGCCCAGAAGGGCGACTTGAACGCGTAGAGGCCGGCCAGGCTCACGCCGATCAGCGCGATGGCCATGTAAGGATCCGTCAGCACCCCTGCCCCGACCAGCGATGCCGCGGCAACCGCCAGCGGCAACGCCGAGTGCAGCCGCCGTTCGTTCCTGCGATCGGAACTGCGCGACCAGAAAATCATGACGATGGTGGCGAACAGGTAGGGCACCATCGCGATGACGCCGATCTGTGTATGCGTCAGGTTCGCCGAGAAGCTCTTGATGATCTGCGGCATCCAGTAGCCGACGCCCAGGCTGCCGCACTGGTAGACAAAGTAGATGAAGGCCAGGTACAGCACCCTGGGGTTGCGCATCACCTTCATCGTGCTCAGGTGAACCGCCTGCGGACGCGCCTGCCTGTCGCGTTCGAGTTCATCGTTGAGCCATTGCTTCTCGGCGTCGGTCAGCCATCTGGCGTCGGCCGGCCGATCGGTCAGGTACAGGTAGCAGAGCACGCCACCGAGGACTGCCGGCGCGCCCTCCAGCAACAGCATCCAGCGCCATCCGCTCCACTGCATCCAGTGCACGTTGTCCATGATCCACGTGCTTAGCGGCGCGCCGATGATGTAGGACACCGGAATCGCCGCCGTGAACAAGGCGACCGTCGTTGCCAGCTCCTTCGCGCGGAACCAGTGCGTCAGGTAGACGATGATGCCGGGAAAGAAGCCCGCTTCGGCAACGCCGAGCAGGAAACGCAGGACGTAGAGTTGTTGCGCGGTCTGCACGAACGCAGTGGCTACCGCCACCGCGCCCCACGTCACCAGGATTCGTGCAATCCATCGCCGCGCTCCGAACTTGTTGAGCATCACATTGCTGGGTACCTCGAAGAGAAAGTATCCGATGAAGAAGATGCCCGACACAAAGCCAAACGCTTCGCTGCTCAGTGCCAGCTCCCTGTTCATCTGCAGCGCGGCATATCCGATGTTCGCGCGGTCCAGATACGAAATGATGTAGAGAACGAAGACGAACGGGATGATCCGCCAGGTAATCTTCCTGACAATGGCCGCGTCGTCCAGGGTGATGGAATTCGGCATGGTGAGTGCGCCGGCGTTCGAACTGCCCGGCGTTGGTGACGTTGCTGGAATGCTGTGCGGCCGGGACATGCCGGTTACGCGGAGAAGATCATGCAGACGGGGCTGCCGGATTGCACACTGAACCCTGTTGGCTTGAGCCGGCCACTGGTCTTGTCGATGTGCATGGCGACGATCGAGTCGCTGTCTTCGTTCAGCACGTACATGTAGCGGCCGCCCGGTGCCGATGCGAAGAAACGCGGCGTGCGGCCTTGCGACGCTACTGCATCGACAAAGCGGAGATGACCCGTGGCCTGGTCGATGTGGAAGATGGCGATGCTGTCGTAGCCGCGGTTGGACGCATAGACGAAGCGGCCCGTCGCATCGACTTCGATCTCCGACGCACGGCTGTTGCCCGTGAACGTATCGGGCAAGGTGGACGCGATTTGCAGCGGCTTCAATGCGCCGGTGTTTCCGTCATAGGCGTATGTGGTGACAGTCGAGTCAAGCTCGTTGACGATATAGCCGAAGCGGCCATTGGGGTGGAATGCGATGTGGCGCGGTCCCGCTGTTTCGCGGGATTCGACAAAACCCGGCGCGGCCGGCGAGAGCTTGCCGTCGGCAAAGCGAAAGGTGAAGGTACGGTCCAGCCCCTTGTCGGGCACCACGACAAACTGGCCGCTCGGGTCGAACGGATTGAAGTGCGGCTTGGCCTGCTTCTGCTCAACGCGATGCGGGCCGACCGGGCCGTCGAGCTTCACCAGTTGCGTCATTTCACCGAGCGAGCCGTCGGCTTGCAGCGGCAGGACGGCGAGGCTTGCGCCGATATGGTTCGACACCACCACGTGCTTGCCTGTCGGATCGATCGCGAGGTGAACCGGATTCTTGCCGTGGGTGCTCTGGCGATTGATGAATTCGAGCTTGCCGGTGGCCTTTTCCACCGCGAAGGCGCTGATGTCGCTGAGGTCGCCATGAACCGCGTAAAGACGCTCGCCATTACCGCTCAGGGCCAGGAACGACGGATTGACGAGATCCTTGACGAGCTGCGTCAGTTGCAGCGCCCCCGTCAGCGAATCGATGCGGAAGACGCTGATGCCCTCCCCTCGCGCGTCGCGCTCACGGGTGGTTCTCGATCCTACGTATGCGTACATGTTGTTTCCTTTGGATGTGGTCTGGCTCCCCGGCGCGGCGGCATCCGCGGCGGCATCCGCGGCGCTGGCATACAGGCCAAGGGCTGAAACAGCCGACATGCCGACCGCCCCGCCAAGCAGGCGGCGGCGCTGGGCATTCAGCGCAGGAACAGCTCGGAGCGGGAGGGATTTCAAGGGCTTGTCTCCTGTAGTCCGCGGGTCATTGGGGTTTCCGCTTGATTGCATTTTTACGTAAACATGTGCAATATTCAGTCATGGAAAACACCTACCTCCCCGTCGAAGGCCAGTTTTGCGCTGGTGGCATCACTTATCGCCACATGGATTTGCCGGCGATGCTGGGCGACTCGCTGGCACGGCTACCCGTGGTCTTGCGCCTGTTGCTGGAGAACGTGGCGCGCAACATGGATGGCGAAGAGCGCGCAGATGCCATTTCCGCCATCGTCGCGTGGCTGGACACAGGCACCAGCGAGGCGGAAATCGCCTTCCAGCCGGGCCGGGTCTTGATGCACGACACCACGAGCACCCCAGCCCTGGTCGACATCGCCGCGATGCGGGACGCCCTTGCCGAAGCCGGTGCGGATCCGAACGCGCTCAATCCGGTGCTGCCGGTGGACTCGTCCGTCGATCATTCGCTGGCCGTCGAGGCGTTCGCCCGACCGGACGCGGCAGGTGTGAACCTGCAGATCGAGAGTCAGCGCAATGCCGAGCGCTACAGCTTCCTGCGCTGGGCATCGAAGGCCCTTCGCGGTGTGCGCATTCACCCGCCGGGCACGGGCATCATGCATACGATCAACCTTGAGCAACTCGCCACGGTGGTCGCCACGCAGCAGCGCGAAGGAAACCTCTGGGCGGTGCCCGACACCCTGATCGGTACGGACAGCCATACCCCGATGATCAACGGCATCGGCGTACTGGGCTGGGGGGTGGGCGGACTCGAAGCCCAGACGGTGATGTTCGGCATGCCTGTCATGCAACGAATTCCCGATGTCATTGGCGTGCGACTCACCAATGCCCTGGCACCCGGCGTCCTGTCCACCGACCTTGCGCTGACGGTCACGCAGCGCCTGCGCGCGATCGGCGTGTCGGGCGAATTCGTCGAGTTCTTCGGTCCCGGTGTCGCCACGCTGACGGCCGGAGACCGGTCCGTGGTGGCCAACATGGCGCCAGAGTACGGGGCCACCACCGGCTTCTTCCCGATCGACGACCAGACGCTGGCCTACCTGCGCGCCACGGGGCGCCCCGCGCAAAGCGTGACGCTGGCCGGCGAGTACGCGCGACGCACCGGACTGTGGTTCGACCCGCACGCCACGCCGCGCTACACGCGCGTGATCGAAGTGGACCTGGCCAGCATCGGCATGCATATTGCCGGCCCCCGGCGGCCGCAGGACCTGCTCTCCTATACCGATACCGCCGCGGCATTGGCGCGGTTTCCGTTCGAAGGCAAGCGGCAGGCCGACATGCCCCGCTACCCGGTGGCCATCGCTGCCATCACGAGTTGCACCAACACCTCAGATCCGGCCTTGCTGATGGCCGCCGGCCTGGTGGCGCGCAAGGCGCGCAAGCTGGGTCTGTCGGTGGCGCCCTGGATCAAGACCTCGCTGGCCCCCGGATCGCCCGCCGCGGCTGCCTACCTGGAACGCAGCGGCCTGACCGACGATCTGTCGGCCGTGGGTTTCGACATCGTCGGCTTCGGCTGCACCACCTGCATTGGAAATTCGGGCCCGCTGACGCCCGGGATCCGCGACGTGCTCGCAAATGGATCGGCGTGGCCGGTGGCCATGCTGTCGGGCAACCGCAATTTCCCGGGCCGCATTCATCCCGACCTGAACCTGGGCTTCATCATGTCGCCACCGCTCGTGGTGGCGTTCGCGCTGGCTGGCGACGCCGAGCGCGACCTGAGCCGGGACCCGGTACAAATCGCAGCCGATGGCACCTCCGTATTCCTCAAGGACCTGTGGCCCACGCGGGAGGAGGTGGCGGCCCTGCTGGCAAACGGTACCGACCCTGCCGACTACGGGCGCGCGTTCGCCATGGCGTCGCGTAATCCGGCATGGGCAGCCTTGCCATCGGCCGATGCGCCGCGCTACCCGTGGGACGCACGATCGACGGCATTGCGGCGCCCTCCGTTTGCCGCGCTCGACCAGGGCTCCCAGCTCGGTGACTACGACGCATGGCCGCTGCTGGTGCTCGGTGACGACATCACCACGGACCATATCTCCCCGGCCAGCGCGATCCCGAAAGACAGCTTCGTGGCCGACTTTCTGGTCAGCCGTGGCGATGACCGGAACGACCTGAACGTCTTCGCATCGCGCCGGGGCAACTGGGAAGTCATGATGCGCGCGGCGTTCTACAACAAGACGCTGGTCAACCTGCTGCGACCGGATGCGCCGACCGCGCATACCGTGCACGTGCCCAGCGGCGACGTCCTGCCGATCTTCGAGGTGGCGCAGCGTTACCGTCAGGATGGCGAGTCGGTGGTGCTGATTGCCGGGGAACGTTACGGCACCGGCTCATCGCGCGACTGGGCCGCCAAGGGCCAGCGCCTTTTGGGAATCCGGGCAGTGATTGCGGTAAGCTTCGAGAGAATCCACCGCTCCAACCTGATCGGCATGGGCATCCTGCCGTTGCGCATGCCTTCGGGCGTCGATCCGCAAGCACTGGCAATCCAGCCTGGGGACAAGGTCCATATCGGCGCGCCTGCGCAAGACCTCTCGCCACGCTGCAAGGTGCCGGTCAGCATTGTGCGCCGGGACGGGATGGTGGATGAATTCGAAGCCACCGCTGCCGTGGAAACCCGGCTTGAAGTCGATCTGCTGCGGCGCGGTGGCGTCATCCCATCGATCTTGCACAAGACGCTGGAACAACAGGGGGGTGCCATTGCCACGGCATGATTGCCCCTCCCCCGGCGGCTCGGACATCATGAATCACGACAGATCCATCGCGACGCAGATCGTCGAACTGATCCAGGCGGAGCGGCTGCCTGCCGGCGCTCACCTTCCGGCACAAATGCTGGCCGACAAGCTGCGCGTCTCGCGCTCTCCCGTCAACGAAGCGCTTGCGCTGCTGCACGAGAAAGGCATTCTCACGCGCGAGAAGAACCGGGGATTCTTTCTCGCACAGCCGGTAAGCACGCCGGCTACGGAGCTTGCTTCGCAACTGGGCCTGGCGGAGCCCGACGTCGTCGGTGCCGCCTATTTCCAGATTGCGGAAGACCTGCTGAAAGGCTCACTGCCCACGGAAGTCTCGGAGCAAGCCATCAGGACGCGCTACGGGCTGACCAGCACGCAGCTCAACACGGTATTCAAACGCATCGCACAGGAGGGCTGGGGAGAACGCAAGCCGGGCTACGGCTGGGAGTTCTCCACGATGCTGACCACGCCTGACTCGCTGCTCCAGTCGTACCGGATGCGGCTGGCGCTCGAACCGGCCGCCTTGCTCGAACCTGGCTATCGACTCGATGCGCGCACCATCGAAAGGCTGCGCACGGCAGAACTCCACCTGCTCAACGGCGGCATCGAGACGGACACGGCTGACCAGCTGCATGAGCGTGGCGTCCGCTTTCACGAATCGCTTGTCGAGGCCTCGGGCAACCCGTTCTTCATTGACGCGATCCGGCGCGTCAATCGCGTGCGCCGGCTCCTGTCCTACCGCTCGATGCGTGATCGAGAACGGTATGAGGAGCATGCAAGGCAGCATTTGCACCTGCTGGAGTTGCTGGAGCGGGAACGCAACGTGGAGGCGTCCCAGGCCATGCGCGAACACCTTGACCACACCCTTGCCGCGCTGGCCCGGATCAGCGAAATTCTCGAACCTTAGTTTCACGACTGGAACAACATGACTGCAGACAAGCAACTGCTCGACGCCTTCGCGCCCACCGGGGTATTGCGTGCTTCGATCAATCTCGGCAATCCGATCCTCGCGCACCGTGCTGGCGACGGGAGTGCCGGCGGGGTATCGGTGGACCTGGCGCATGCGCTCGCAGAGCGCCTTGGCGTGCCGCTGGAGCTTGTCGTCGTCGACGCCGCGGGGAAGTCTGTCGATATCGTGTCGAATCAACAGGCCGACGTGGGCTTCTTTGCCATCGATCCGAAGCGCGGCGCCGCCATTGCGTTCACTGCTCCCTATGTCCTGATCGAGGGCTATTACCTCGTGCGCGATGATTCCGAGGTGCGGACCAATGCCGATGTCGACCGCGCCGGCACGCAAGTGGTGGTGGGCAAAGGCAGTGCGTACGACCTGTACCTGACACGTGAACTGCAGCACGCGCAGATTGTGCGCTCGCCAACATCGCCCACCGTGGTCAAGACCTTCCTTGAACAAAACCTCGACGTGGCCGCCGGCGTCAAGCAACAGCTCGAGGCAGACATTGCCGGGCTGTCCGGGTTGCGTCTCCTGGGCGAGCGATTCATGGTGATCCGCCAGGCCATGGGTGTTCCGAAGGCGCGCGGTGAACGAGCCGCCACCTTCCTGGCGGATTTTATCGAAGAGATGAAAGCTTCGGGAATGGTGGCTTCCGCGTTGCGGCACCACGGAATCCAGGGGGCCACGGTCGCACCGGCATCGCCTTCCTGAGGCAAGCGCCGCGAGCGTCCGCTTCGCCGTGCGGATTCAACCGGTTGAATCCACACGCCAGAGCGGACATCCCTCAAGCCCTGCCCTGCGGGAACCGGCGTCCCGCAGGCCCGAAGGCGATCCGCCAAGGCGGACCAGCATGCTACTGGAGCGCGAAGCGCTGTTCCCGCACCGCTTGCGAGTCGAGCCCGATCTGGACATTGAAATCACCCGGCTCGACGACATACTCGAGTGCCGCGTTGAAGAACTTCAGCTTCTCTTCATCGATGGTGAATTGCACCACGCGCTCCTCACCCGCCTTTAGCGCAAGCTTGCGGAAGTCCTTCAACTCCTTCACCGGCCTGACCACGGAGGCCGCGACATCCTGGACATAAAGCTGGACAACTGCCTCGCCGTCGCGCTGCCCGGTGTTCTTCACGGTCACGCTGGCCTCGATCCGGCCATTGCGTGGCATGGTCCGGCTCGACAGCGTGACGTCGGACATGCTGAATTCCGTATAACTCAGGCCGTAGCCGAACGGGTACAGCGGGCCGGACGGCTCCTCGAAATATTGGGAGGTGTAGTTCCTTGGCTTGCCTTGCACGAACGGGCGCCCGATGCGCGGATGGTTGTAGTAGGTCGGAATCTGCCCGAGCGAGCGCGGGAAGGAAATGGGCAGCTTGCCCGCCGGATTGTAGTCGCCGAACAGCACGTCGGCGATGGCGTGGCCGCCCTCGGTGCCGGCGTACCAGGTTTCGAGCAGCGCGTCGGCATTCGCCTTTTCCCAGTTGAGATCCAGCGGGCGGCCGTTCATCAGCACCACCACCAGCGGCTTGCCGGTCGTCCTGAGCGCCTTGAGCAGGATTTCCTGGCTTCCCGGCAACGACAGGCTCGTGCGGCTCGACGCCTCGTGCGACATGCCGCGCGACTCGCCCACCGCCACCACGATCACATCGGCGCTTCGCGCTGCCGCCACGGCCTCGGCAATCATGTCGCCCGGCGAACGCTTGTCCTGCACGATCTCCGGCTTGTCCCAGTTCATGAAGTTCAGGTACCCGACCACCTCGGCGTCGTCGGTCACGTTCGCGCCGCGGGCATAGACCACGCGGCCCTTGTCGCCAACGGCATCGCGCATGCCTTGCAGCAGCGTGACCGATTGCTGGGACTTGCCTGCCGCCGACCAGCTCCCCATGATGTCGATGGGCGCGTCCGCCAGCGGCCCGACGACCGCAACCGTGGCGGTCTTCTTCAGGGGCAGCGTGCCACCGCGGTTCTCGAGCAGCACCAGCGACTTGCGCCCGGCGGCGCGTGCCGCCGCCCGGTGCAGGCGGCTCTCCGCGTCGACGTCCGGCGGGTCCTGTTGCGCGACACCGATGCGCCGGTAAGGGTCCTGGAACAGGCCCATGTCGTACTTGGCGCCTAGCACCTCGCGCACCGCATCGTCGACGTCGCGCATGGCGACTTCGCCCGATTTCACCAGCCCGGGCAGGTACCCCAGGTAGGCCGAGTCGTGCATGCTCATATCGACGCCGGCCTGGATGGCGAGCCTGGCGGCCTCGCGCCCGTCCTTTGCCACGCCATGCAGCGGCAGTTCGTCGATTGCCCCGTGGTCGCTCACCGTGATGCCCTTGAACCCCCAGTTCTTGCGCAACAGGTCCCGCAGCAGCCACCTGTTGGAGGTGGCCGGCACGCCGTTGATCGAGTTCAGCGCAATCATGACTCCGCCGGCGCCGGCGTCGATGCCGGCCCGGTACGGCGGCAGATAGTCCTGGAACATGCGCAGCGGGCTCATGTCGACCGTGTTGTAGTCGCGCCCGCCTTCCACGGCCCCGTATAGCGCGAAGTGCTTGATGACGGCCATCACGCTGTCGGCGTTGGCCGGCGAGGTTCCCTGCAACCCCTTGACGCTGGCCCGGGCGCACAGCGAGACGAGATAGGGATCTTCGCCGAATCCTTCTGAGGTGCGCCCCCAGCGCGGATCCCGCGAAATATCGAGCATCGGCGCAAAGGTCATGTCGAGGCTGTCCGCGCTGGCTTCGATGGCCGAGATACGGGCGGCCTGCTCGACTACCTCCATATCCCAGCTCGACGCGAGGCCCAGGCTGATCGGGAATATGGTGCGGTGCCCGTGCACCACGTCGTACGCAAAGAAGATGGGAATCTTCAGGCGGCTGTGCTTGACCGCCGCGTCCTGCATCGGCCGGTTGTCCTGGCGCCGTACCGAATTGAAGGTGCCGCCAACCCGTCCCGCCGCGATCTCCTTGAGCAACTGGGGCTGCGGCATGTCGTCGCCGATGCTGATGAGGCGCATCTGGCCAATCTTTTCCTCGAGCGTCATCCGGCTCATGAGATCGGCGATCAATGCGTCCTTGTCGCCGCGGGAATCCGATGCGGGACCGGCAAGCGCCGACGAACAGGCCAGGCTGGCCAGCAGGACCAGCGAAGAAAGCATTCTCATCAATAGTTATCCAAGTGTCCACGGGACCATGCGGCGCGACAGGCAGCCACTCCGCGATTGGGGCCTTCCCCCGGTTCCGGAGGTGTGCAAAGCGAAATACGTTATCTTTCTGCACTGTGCCCGCAGTTTACCGCCCCCACGCCAGCGGCTTTCGCCGCACGTGCCGCGGCAGCATGACTTAAGTTGCATTTTCTGGAGATTTTCGTGGTTCTTGCCGCCATCGCCGTGTCGTTACGTACCAGGAAACAAGCCGCCTTGGGCGCGCTCATGGCCGCCTGGGCGCTGCTGTATGGCGCCCAGGCTTGCGCGTTCTCCCTGGAYGACGTGACSCYSCGCGCCAGGACSCTGGYCRACAYGCCATATGCCGCGCCGGTCAGCAACCTGCCGCCCGTGTTCAGCCAGATGCAGTTTGCCGACTACATCAAGATCCAGCCCCGAGCCGACGCGATGGAGTGGAAGGACCAGGGCACGCCGTTCCGCCTGGGCTTCTACCACCAGGGCATGCAGTTCAGCAGCCCGGTTCGCATCAACGAGATCGTCGGCAGCGCGGTCCATGAGATCAAGTACAGCCCGGCGCGGTTCGACTTCAGCGACCTGAAGTTCGACGCGTCCGCAACCGGCAACCTTGGCTATGCCGGCTTCCGGGTGCTGTATCCGATCAACCGCCCCGGCAAGCTCGACGAGATCATGAGCGTGCTGGGCGCGAGCTATTTCCGGGTGCTCGGCAAGAACCAGGTGTACGGCCTGTCCAGCCGTGGCCTGGCCATCGACACCGGGATGCCGGTGGCGGAAGAGTTTCCGGCCTTCCGCGAGTTCTGGATCGCACGGCCCGACCCGCAGGACAAGCACCTGGTGTTCTACGCCCTGCTTGACTCGCAACGCGCCACCGGTGCCTACCGCTTTGACCTCATCCCGGGCGAGGACACGATCCTCAAGGTGCAGGCGCGTATCTTCCTGCGCGGAGCCGTTGCCAAGCTCGGCGTGGCGCCATTGACCAGCATGTTCCTGTTCGGGCCGAACCAGCAACGCGATCCGCACAACTTCCGGCCGGCCCTGCACGACTCCAACGGTCTCGCCATCCACGCGGGCAATGGCGAATGGCTGTGGCGGCCGCTGAACAACCCGCGCAACCTCGCCATCAGCACCTTCCAGGTGACCAATCCAAGGGGCTTCGGGCTGCTCCAGCGCGGGCGCGAGTTTTCCGCGTATGAGGACCTGAAGGACCGCTATGACCTGCGCCCGAGCGCCTGGATCGAACCGCAGGGCAATTGGGGCAAGGGCAAGGTCGAACTCGTGGAAATCCCCTCGCCGGACGAAACCAACGACAACATGGTCGCCTTCTGGACGCCGGACCAGTTGCCGCCCAGGGGCCAGCCGTTGCAGGCCGACTACACGATGCACTGGACCATGAACGAGCGCGCCCTGTTCGACAAGGATCTGGCCTGGGTCAAGCAGACACTGCGCTCGGCAGGAGAAATCACGCAGGCCAACCTGATCCGCCATCTCGATGGCAGCACCGGCCTGGTCGTCGATTTCGAAGGCCCCGTCCTCGCAAACCTTCCCTCCGGCACGCAGGTCGCCGCACAAGTCAGCGTTGGCGACAACGCCGAGCTGCTGGCCAATGTCCTGGAGCCAAACCCCGTCATCAAAGGCTGGCGGCTGAATCTGCGCATCAAGGTCAGGGATCCGAAGAAGGCGGTGGAGATGCGCGCCGCGCTGGTGTCTGGCGCCAGGACGCTGAGCGAGACGTGGAGCTACCAGCTGCCGCCATTTTCGGTCGAGGGGCAATAAGATTGCCGCGGCGCATCGGGGTGGCATGATTGAGATGTCGCCAAAGCTCACGCAAGGGACGAACATGATCAGACGCCGCCTTCCACTCCTCGCTCGCGGGGCGCTGGCCGGATTTCCCCTGGCCTTCGGCGCTTGCGCCACGACAAACCCGGTCGTTCCCGAACCTCGCCAGCAGGCGGGCTTCCGATGAACCGCATCCGACGTTCGATCTGCAGGCTCGGCCCGGCCGCCGCCGCAATGGCCCTGGCCGGGTGCGCCGCCTCCCAGGCCCCGGCGGGCGCCGATTCGCGCACGGGCGCGATCGCCGAACTGGGCGGCAGCGGAACAATGCGCGCGGCCATCAACCTCGGCAATCCGATCCTCGCGAGCCGCGCCGCGAACGGCGAGCTCCAGGGTGTATCGGTAGATCTCGCGCGTGAAGCAGCGCGCCGCCTCGGCCTGGCGCTCGAGCTGGTGCCGTTTGCTTCGGCAGGCAGCGTGGTTGACGCCGTCAAGGCCCGGCAAGTGGACCTCGCGTTCGTTGCGATCGACCCGGTCCGCGCGGCGGATATCGAATACACGGCGCCATACGTGATCATCGAAGGCGCCTACCTTGTGCGCAACGATTCGGCCCTGCAGCGCAACGACGAGGTGGACCACGCGGGAACCCGGGTAGTGGTGGGCCGCGGTAGTGCCTACGATCTGTTCCTCACGCGCGAACTGAAGGCGGCCACGCTGGTGCGCGCGCCGACCTCGCCGGCAGTCACCGACATGTTCCTTGCCCAGCGCCTGGACGTTGCCGCCGGCGTGAAACAGCAGCTTGAGGCGGATGCCCGGCGCGTTGGTGGCGTGCGCTTGCTGCCCGGCCGCTTCATGGTGATCGAGCAGGCCATGGGTGTACCGAAGGGGCGCGGCGCCGCGCGGGCCTGGCTCGGCAGCTTCATCGAAGACATGAAGGCTTCGGGCTTCGTCGCCGATGCGCTGCGACGCCACGGCATCGAGGGCGCCGGCGTGGCACCGCGTGCGGGGGCGTAGATAGAGGCGGGCGCAGAGCGCCATGCGCTATCCCGGCATCGAAGCAGACAATGCACTTGAGGCGGCGGAGCAGACAGAAGACCGGGCCGATCGGGCCGGCGCATTCCGGTCAGCATCCCGCCCGCGGGCAGCCCTGGTGTGGCGAGCCGCCGTTGCGGCGCGGAGATCTCGCGGCTACGCCTCGGCCAGGATCCGCTGGATGGCTTGCTCGAAGGCTTCCACGGGTTGTCCGCCGGTCACCAGGTAGCGGTTGTTGAAAATGACCGAGGGCACCGACTGGATACCCATTGCCTGGTATTCCCGTTCTTCGGCCCGAATCTCATCGGCATAGTCACCGCTCTGCAATATGTGGCGCGCCTGCGCGGCGTCGAGTCCTGCCGATTCCGCCGCTTCGACCAGGACATCGTGGCTGCTTGGATCCTTTCCCTCGCCATGGTAAGCCTGCAGCAGTGCCAGCTTGAGCGGCAACTGCCTGCCCTCCATGCCGGCCCAATGCAGCAGGCGGTGCGCATCGAAGGTGTTGTAGACCCGCGTACGCGGGCCAAAGGCAAAGCCGACGCTGGCGCCACGCTCGCGGATCGTGGCCTGGGTCTCGGCGATCTGGGCCTGCGTGCGCCCATACTTCTTGCCGAGATAGTCGACGATGTCCTCACCGTCCGGCCCCATCTGCGGATTCAGTTCGAAGGGATGCATGACAATCTCGGCGTCGACGGCGTCGCCGAGGCGCGATAGCGCAAGCTGGAGCGAGGACAGGCCGATAGCGCACCATGGGCATGCGATATCCGAGACAAAATCGATTCTGAGCGGTTGTTTCATGGTTTTCCTGGCGGGCGGCGGACATGCTGCGCGACCCGTCCGATATGAAGGCTGGAAGCGCAGAGAGTAGCCCGGATTGCCAATGCTTGCAGGCTCGTGTCGCCGCGCATGCCCGCAGCCGCCGCCGCCGGGGCCGGGGCCGCTAGAGCGTCAAGGACGCTTCGACAGCGCCGGGCGCTGGCGCGATTACTTCAACTTGAAGGCAACGCGCCGGGCTTCGCGTTCCGCCGCGAAATGACGGCCGGTCGAAGCCACGAGATCCTTGCGCTCCACGGGGATGCCGCAGTGCGGACATACGCTGGCCAGGCCGACATCGTGGCCGCATGCGCGATGCACGAAATGCATCGCCACTTCCTCATCCTTGTCCTTGCACCACGTTTCGCCCCACGCCCGTAGCGCGTAGATCACCGGGTAGAACGCCCACCCCTTGTCCGTCAGGCGGTATTCGTGGCGCAACGGCTTTTCGCTGTACGGCTGGCGTTCGACCATGCCATCCGCTTCAAGCGCCTTGAGCCGCGAAGTCAGCATCTGTGGCGTAGCGCCGGTCTGGATCTGAATTTCCTCGAACCGCGTGGCGCCCATGTACAGCTCCCGCAGTACAAGGATCGTCCACCGGTCGCCCGCGACATCTACCGAGCGCGCCACCGGGCATACCGTATCCGCCCTCTCCTGCGTTGCATGTGCCACGACCACCCTCCAACACTAACTATTGATTTCATAGTAACACAGTTCCTGGACTTGCTATCTGCTCCCTGATCGGGCTGCAAGCCTTGTGTTTCTTGACACTATGATTTTCATAGTTATACTGGGACGTACCGATGCGCGAGACGTCGCCCATCCCGAACAAAGCAGTCCGGCGCCACTGCGAAATGCGACCCCGGTCGCACATGCTTTCTGAATGGAGTACTGAAATGGCTAATCCCGTGTATCCCGCGGAGCGCACCGGCCTGCTGCTGGTGGATCCGTATAACGATTTCCTATCCGACGGCGGCAAGCTGTTCCCGATGCTCAGGAACGTGGCAGACGACGTTCGCCTGCTCGACAACCTGCGCGCATCCGTGGCGACAGCGCGCGACGCCGGCATCCAGGTGTTCTACGTACCGCATCGGCGCTGGCAGCCAGGCGATTACGACAACTGGGACCACCCGAATCCCACGCAGCGCCTGGTCCAGCAGCGCCACACTTTCGCCAAGGGCACGTGGGGCGGCGAATGGCATCCGGACTTCGTGCCGCAGGATGGTGACATCGTCATCCAGGAACACTGGGGCCAGAGCGGGTTCGCCAATACCGACCTCGACTTCCAGCTCAAGCAGCACGGCATCACGCATGTGATCGTCGTGGGCCTGCTGGCCAACACCTGCATCGAGTCGACGGCACGCTTCGCCATGGAGCTTGGCTATCACGTCACGCTCGTGCGCGATGCCACGGCTGCTTTCAGCAAGGAAATGATGCATGCCGCGCATCATCTGAACGGCCCGACCTTTGCCCACGAAATCCTGACCACCGCCGAACTGGTTACCGCCCTTCCCGTCGCCTCGCAGGAGAACGCAGCATGAACCTCACAGGCAATCTCCTCATCGGCGCGCAGGAAGTGGGCGCCACGGCGGGCAGCATGCAGGCGCTGAACCCGGCAAGCAATCTCGAGTTCGCGCCAGCCTTCGCGTTCGGCGGACTCGATGAAGTCAATCGCGCGGCGCAACTGGCCGACGACGCGTTCGACAGCTACAACAGCACAAGCCTGGAGGTGCGCGCAGCGTTCCTGGAACGCATTGCCGACGGACTCGACGCCAATGCCCAGGCGCTGGCCGAACGCACCGCGCTGGAAACCGGCCTGCCCGCCGCCCAGCTTGCCGGGGAAGCCGCAAAGGCCGCTACCCAGTTCCGGCAGTTTGCGACGGTGGTGCGCCAGGGGCGCTTCCGGCAGGCGACGATCGATCCCGCGCAGCCGGAGCGTCAACCGCGCCCGCGCATGGATCACCGCATGCAGAAGATCGGCCTCGGTCCGATTGCAATCTTCGGGGCAAGCAATTTCCCCATCTCGTACTCGGTCGCCGGCGGCGACACGGCATCGGCGCTGGCAGCCGGATGTCCCGTCATCCTGAAGGCACACAACGCGCATCCCGGCGGATCGGAAATCATGGGCCGCGTCATCCAGCAGGCCGTAAGAGACTCGGGCCTGCACGAAGGTGTCTTCTCCCTGCTGCGCGGCGGTGGCAATGCGATCGGCGAAGCGCTGGTGGATCATCCGCTCGTCAAGGGCGTGACCTTCACCGGCTCGGAGGCTGGCGGGATGGCGCTATACCGGCGTGCACAGCAGCGTCCGGATCCGATCCCTGTCTTCACCGAGATGACCAGCGTCAATCCCACGTTCGTGCTGCCTATCGCGCTCTTCTCGCGTGCCGGTGAGATTGGCGACGGCTTTGCCGAACGCATGCTGGTGAACGTGGGCCAGGCTTGCCTGAAGCCCGCAATCCTGCTCGCCATCGACGGCGTGGGCTACAGCGAACTGAAGCAGGCGATGATTGCCCGCGTCAAGGCGATGCGGTCTCGCACGATGCTCACGCCAGGCATCAACATGGCGTACCGCAAGAACGTGGGTCGTCAGCTCGACGCAGGCGCAGAAGAGATCGCGGCGGGCGCCGGGCCCGAAGGCGAGTGGGACGGCCAGTCATTCCTGTTCGAGGTGGACGGCGCGCGCCTGCTCGACGAGCCGGCATTGCTCGAAGAGGTCTTCGGACCCGCGGCACTGCTGGTGCGCGTCAAGGACGACGAGCAACTGATCGCCATCGCCAGGCGGTTCCGGGGCCAGCTCTCGGCGACGATGCATCTCGAGCGCGCCGATCATGCGCTGGCTACGCGGCTCTTGCCCATCCTCGAACGCCGCACCGGCCGCATCGTCATCAATGCGTTCGCGCATCCGCAGGAGGTTTCCTACGCATCGATTCACGGCGGTCCGTTTCCGGCCACCTCCGATAGCCGGTTCACGTCGGTTGGCATGAGTGCGATCGAACGATTTCTCCGGCCCGTCTGCTACCAGGGCTTCCCGGACGAGCTGTTGCCGGAGGCGCTCCGGCACGACAACCCGCGCGGCCTCTGGCGGCTGACCGACGGCGAACTGTCGAAGGCCTGATCCCGCCCGGCACCCGTCCGCGCCGCAACGGCGCGGGCGGCGCCACTTCGCAAGCAGCAAACGATCCGCACACAGGAGATACCCATGCAGTTTCTTGTTCTGGTTGCCCGTACCTCGCCCATCCCTGAAGACATCCCCACCCTCGCGGAGCGCGAAGCCGAGTCCGAGGTCATCCGCCATCTCTACCTGGATGGCGTCGTCAGGCAAATCTGGCTGCGCGGCGACGGGGGCGCCTGCATCATCGCCGAGAGCGACGATGCGCAAAGCCTGGAGCGCTCGTTCTCCGCCCTTCCGCTGGTGAAATCCGGTTTCCTGCAAGCGCCCACGGTGATCGCGCTGAAGCCCTATTCGGGCTTCGGCCCCAGGGCTGCGCCTTGATCGACAGGATGTTGTGATGCCGCCGAGGCGCTGGCCAACGTCAGGGATGACTCCGATCTGAACCGAACGGAAGAATTGAACGGAACCAAGCTGATCGAGGCGCTTGTCGTTGCGCTGCGCATCAACGCGGCCCAGCCCGCCCGTTACGTCGGGCAGCCGGGCCGTGGGTCCGGATCCGGATCCGGCGCGCCTGAGGTATCAGGCGCTCGGATGCGTCATCTCGATGGGCACGATCCAGCGGGCGTATTCTTCCTCGCTCAGATAGCCCAGCGCCAGCGCCGCCGCCTTGAGCGTCAGCCCTTCCTTGTGCGCCTTCTTGGCGATTGCCGCTGCCTTGTCGTAACCGATATGGCGGTTCAATGCCGTCACCAGCATCAGGTTCTTGTCGAGGTTCTCCGCGATCTTCGGCAGGTTCGGCTCGATGCCGACCGCGCAATGGTCGTTGAAGGCCAGGCTTGCGTCGGCAATCAGCTCGATGCTTTCCAGCACGTTGTGCACCATCACCGGCTTGTACACATTGAGCTGGAAGTTGCCCTGGCTGCCGGCGAACGCCACCGTGGCATCGTTGCCGAACACCTGCGCACAGACCATGGTCATCGCTTCGCACTGGGTCGGATTGACCTTGCCCGGCATGATCGACGAACCCGGCTCGTTCTCGGGAATATTCAGCTCGCCGATGCCGCAACGCGGCCCCGATGCCAGCCAGCGCACGTCATTCGCCATCTTCATCAGGCCGCCGGACAGGGTGCGCAGCGCGGCCGAGGTCTGCACCAGCGCATCGTGCGCGGACAGGGCAAAGAACTTGTTGGGCGCATCGACAAAAGGATGGCCGGTCAGCGTGGCAATATAGGCCGCCGCGCGCGCGCCGAACTGCGGATGCGCATTCAGGCCCGTCCCCACGGCCGTTCCGCCGATCGCCAGTTCCAGCAGGCCTGGCAGCGCGGTCTTGACCGCGTTCAGGCCGAAATCGATCTGCGCGACCCAGGCGCTGATCTCCTGGCCGAGCGTGATCGGCGTGGCGTCCTGGAGGTGGGTGCGGCCGGTCTTGACGATATCCTTGTACGCCGTGGCCTTGGCCGCGAGCGTGTCCCGCAGGGCTTCCACCGCCGGCAGCAGCTTGGTGTAGATCTGCTCCACCACCGCGATGTGCATTGCCGTGGGGAAGGTATCGTTGGAGCTCTGGCCACGGTTCACGTGGTCGTTGGAATGCACCGGCTTCTTGCTGCCCAGCTCGCCGCCGGCAATCTCGATGGCCCGGTTCGAGATCACCTCGTTGGCATTCATGTTCGACTGCGTGCCGGATCCGGTCTGGAACACCACCAGCGGGAAGTGATCGTCCAGCTTGCCGGCGATGACTTCGTCCGCCGCCCGCACGATCAGGCTGGCCAGATCCTTGGGCAACTCGCCCAGCTCGGCATTGGCCTCGGCCGCCGCCCGCTTGAGGATCCCCAGGGCACGGATGACCGGCCGTTGCCAGCGGAACCGGCTTACGCCGATGGGGAAATTGATGGTGGAACGCTGCGTCTGCGCGCCCCAGTATCGATCTGCGGGGACGTCGATGGCGCCCATCGAGTCAGTTTCGGAACGGAATTCGGACATCTGAGTTGCTCCCCAAACAAGGTTAGGCCAACGCCCTCCCGCTCTGGACGAGGGATGRCGTCTCGCGGTCAAAGATCAAGCTAACGTGAAACGATAGCGCACGTTGCCGTCACTAGCACGCGTACCCCGACGGGTGAAAGGGGTAAGTCGCCACGCATCAATGGACGATCCGCTGATCGTCCCGCAAGCCATTCTCGACACGCCCCGTGCAAGGTCAAGGCAAGTTCGTCGCCACCGCGGCGACAACGACCGCCTGCGGCAACTGGCCGACGATACGCAAGCGAGAAAGGCGTATGGAGACGGAAGCCGGCCATGAAAGCCAGCCCGAAAGGCATGGAGGGATTGGTGGTGGCGACGACATTGCCGTTGCCATTGCTGAATGGCTGAACCGCTGAACGGCTGGGCAGAAGAACGGCTGGGCGGCTGGACGCGGCGGCAGGAACCCGGAACCGGCCAAGGCCGGATCCGGCAAGTCCACCCGGCGCAACTCATGAGACAAGCGCCGGCGCCCCGGCAATCGGCTGCCGGGGGAAAGTGGCTCACTCCACGCCGAGGATGGCCCGGTTGCGGGCCTTGATCGTCTCCGCCGTCTTCGCCGTCGCGCCCTCGCCGGCTTCGACCCGCACGTCGCGTATCCCAAGCATGCGCTCTCCCACGCGCAGGCCTATCGGTTCGACGGGCAGGCCGCTGCTGTGCTCGACGAGCCGCAGCGGCGCTTCATGTCCGCACCACTTGTCGCCCCATTGCATCAGCGCGATGAGCACCGGATAGAGCGCCTCGCCCTTTTCCGTCAGCCGGTATTCGGTGCGCCGCTCGCTGCCCTCGGCCAGCACCTTGTCCAGCACGCCGTGCTCGATGAGGCGGTTCAATCGCGCGGTGAGCACGTTGCGCGCGATGCCCAGGTGGTCCTGGAAGTCGTCGAAGCGTGTCGTACCCAGCGCGCATTCGCGCACGATGAGCAGAGTCCACCACTCGCCGACCTGTTCGAGCGCGCGGGCAATCGAACAGTTCATGCCATCAAAGGTTTTTCGGTACATGGAGCCATGTTAAGTAAAAAAGTTGCACGACGCAACTTGACCTGATATCGTAAGTTTCGTCACAAAACTTATCAGGCTGACAGCCTGCAAGCGGCCGCGCGCCGCCAAGGATTTCCCCATGGATAGACGCCTCCTCGTTCTGGCCTGCGGCATGTTCGCCATCGGCACCGACAGCTTTGTCGTTGCCGGCGTGCTGTCGCAGGTATCCGCCTCGCTAGGCGTGTCCGTCGCGCTCGCCGGGCAGATGGTCACCCTCTACGCGCTGAGCTATGCGCTGCTGTCACCGGTCATCGCCGCGGCGGCCGCGCACTGGCCGCGCAAGCGGCTGCTGCTCACCGGCCTGGCGATCTTCGTGCTCGGCAATGTCGTGACCGCCCTGGCGCCAGGCATCGAGCTCGTGCTGGCGAGCCGGCTGCTGGCTGGCCTGGGCGCAGCCATGTTCAGCCCGACGGCGACGGCCACCGGCGCGTCGCTGGTGCCGCCCGAGCAGCGTGGCCGGGCACTCGCCATCGTCATCGCCGGCCTGTCCAGCGCGACGGCGCTGGGCGCGCCGCTGGGCACCTTCATCGGCGGCTGGCTGGACTGGCGCGCGACCATGTGGTTCGTCGCCGCCGTCGGCACGGTGGCCGCGCTGGGCGTGGCCTGGCGCTTGCCGGACATCCCGACGCCGCCGGCCGTCAGCCTCGCGCGCCGGCTCGCGCCGCTGGGTGAGGCGCGCGTGCTGCTGACGCTTCTGACCACCTGGCTGGTGTACGCGGGCCTGTTCCTGGTCTACACGTATATCGGCTTGAGCTTCGACCGCGCCACGGGCGGCGACGCGCGCGTGCTGGCGGTGCTGCTGTTGCTTTGGGGCGTGGCCGCGACGGCCGGCAACCTGGCTGCGGGCAGGCTGACCGACCGCTTCGGCGGCCGCCGCATCATCAACGCTGCGATCGCCATCGTCGCGCTGGACTTCGTGCTGTTGCCATGGACCTCGGCCTCGCTTGTGACAGCCGTGCCCGCCCTCATCGTGTGGGGCCTGTGCGGCTGGGGCCTGCTGGTGCCACAGCAACACCGCCTGATCAGCGTCACGCCCAGCGCGGCGCCGCTCCTGCTGGGGCTGAACTCGGCCGCCATTTACGTCGGCGTGTCGATGTCGGGTCTTATCGGCGGGGCCGCCATCACCTTGTTCGACCGTCACGCCCTCGGCCTGGTCGGCGCGGTCTTCATCACGGTGGCGTTGTTCGTCGCCGAATGGGCGCAACGGCGCATCGCGCGAACCGATCGCGCGCCGGCCGGCACGCCTGCCGCGCCGCCGGTCGCGGCCCGCTGAAGCGGTGGAACTCTCCGGCAGGAAGGCATGAGCCCGGGGGGGATCCGCCGTGTGGCACCCGCAGCGATCGATCTCGAAGTCGACGAGATGCGCCCTCGCATTGCGCCCGACACCTATTGCCGCCGGCTTTGCTCGCAGGAAGGACGCTCTCGCGAAGCGCGTCGGCGAGCTGCCGGGGCCTTCGGGCAATCGCACCTGCGAACGCATTGCCGCCACGCTACAGGCGGCCTGACGACACAAACGTCTGCCCACGATGCGAAAAATTCGCTATATTCTCGCCTAGCCGCCGCCGGCGGCCATTTCCGCTTATCCGAGGATCCTGCCCACATGGCAACCAAAGCAAAACCCACCGCGAAGACCCCTGCCAAGCCCGCTGCAAAGAAGGCCGCTGCCCCGGCCAAGACGGTAGYCGCACCGGCCAAGAAGGCCGCAGCCGCTGCGCCGGTTGCCAAGCCGCTGAAGGACACGTTCAACAAGTCCAGTCTGCTGGCCCACCTGGTCGCCCAGACCGAACTGGATGCCAAGACCGTCAAGACCGTGCTCGCGCATCTGGAGACCACCATCCTGAGCGCCGTGCACAAGAAGGGCGCCGGTGAATTCACCCTGCCGGGCCTCCTGAAGGTCGTGGCCACGCAGGTACCGGCGACGAAGAAGCGCTTCGGCAAGAACCCGTTCACCGGCGAAGACCAGTGGTTCGCAGCCAAGCCGGCAACCGTGAAGGTTAAGGTCCGTGCCATGAAGAAGCTGAAGGACGCCGCGCTGTAAGCAGCGCGACCTCCCAGACGCAAGAAGGGGCAGCTCACGCTGCCCTTTTTTTATGGAATGCGCGCGAGTGGCGACGACCAGGTCCGTGTCGAAAGGCGAGCAAGGTGATCGGGGGCCAATCGGGCTACCCATTCCCGGCGGAGCAGAACCTACTCAATAACGATCCCGGCGTCCTCTGCCAACTGCCGATAGCGAGCGGTCTCGACGCGGACCCGCCGGCGGAAGGCCTCCGCATCGCCTCGCACGACGGCAATCGAGTGCCKGGCGAGCGCCTTCTCCAGATCCGGGTCATTCAGCACCGCCTGCAGTTCCGATTGCAGCCGTTGCAGCACCATCTGCGGGATGCCGCGCGGGCCTGCCACGCCGAACCAGAACGAACCGCAAGGGTTCGCTATGCCAAGGTCGGCAAAGGTGGGGACTTCCGGATACTGAGATAGCCGTGCCGTAGCGCTGGTCGCCAGCGGTCGCAGCGAGCCCGTATCGATATAGCGCCTCGCGGTACCGACCGGGTCAATGCTCAGATCGATCCGCCCGCCCAGGACGTCTGCAAGCACTTGCGTGCTGCCCCGATAAGCGACGGGCAGCATATCGAGCTGAAACGTAGTGGCAATCATGGCGCCGATGAGGTGTGGCGCCGTCCCTGGGCCAGTGGTGCCATAGGTGACCATGCCCGGCCGGGCGCGCGCTTGTGCCAGCAGTCCGGCAAAGGACTGGATATCCGAGCCGGTCCTGACCGACAAGATGACCGGCGTTTCCGCGACGAGGCCGACAGGCGCCCACGCGCCTTCCGCGGCGATGGCCAGATGAGGTCGCAGGGCAGGCAGCAAGGCGAATGTCGTCGAGCTGGCCAGCAGCAGTGTGTACCCGTCTGGCAGCGCCTTTGCCACCCGCTCCGCCGCGGTCACGGTGGATGCGCCGGGCCGATTCTCCACCAGAACTGGCTTGCCTAGCCTGTCCTGTAGTTTGTCGGCCAGCACGCGCGCAATCGTGTCGCTGGTCCCGCCAGGACTGAAGGGGACAACCAGGTGCACGGGGCGATCGGGGAATGCGAACGCGCAGGCAGGCGCGGTGAGCACCGCCGCCATCGCCAGCAGGGCGCCGTATACGAATTGCACAGTCACGCGAGTCAAGGACATCGCTGTATTAACGGCAAAACGGCGACCAGGCTTAAGGGGACAGGAGGCAATCGGCAGCCCATCATGTCCCCGTGACCCCGCCGATGCTTTACCGAGCGGCATACTTTGCGCGACTTCGCAGAGAGCAACGGTGGACGTCTTGCACTGGACAGTCTGGGCAGTCCCTGAGGGTCAGGCGGGATCAGCCCTAGCCCTATCCACTCCATTGAAGCCCGTTTCTTTGACATGATCCCGATTCTATAGGAATGGGCTCAAGCAGATATTCACTTGTCGAACCTTCATCTCAAGAGATGGGTGGAATGCAGAGTTGAACGTGACGCCCGCGGCGATCGGGCAACTCATTCGCGGCCTCGAAAGCTATTCGATATTGAACTGTTCCACCGTTCCAGCTCCGGGCCGTCGCGACTGGCATTAACGGATGCCGCACGTGCTGCGCTGCCAGACCTTCAAGGCGGCTTCGATCTCCTTTCAAACGCGGTAGAGAGACTGAAAGCGAGCAAGTCACGCATTATCTTTACCGTGACGGTCCCGCCGGCATTTGCGGAAAAATGGCTCCTGTGGCGGGTTGACCGCTTTCAGCGGCGCCATCCTTATTACGATCTGCGGATCGAGACCAGTGGCCGCTTGGTCGATTTCACCTCCGAACGGATCGATATCGGCATCCGATATGGTGCTGGCGCATCGCCGGATGTCACGTCGACGTTTCTGCTGCGCGACGAGTTCTTTCCGGTATGCAGCCCAACCCTTTTACAGGGTCCCAGCGCATTGCGAGAGCCGAGCGACCTGAAGCATCATGCCTTGATACATGACACGTCGATGATTGGCTTCGGCATCTTTCCCTCGTGGCGCTCGTGGCTACTCCACGCGGGGTATGGAAATGTTGTCGATACCGACCGCGGCCTTCAACTCAATGATTCCGCGATGGCGGTTCAGGCAGCAATCTCTGGACACGGCGTCGCACTTGGCAGAACAACGCTGGTCGAGCGCGACCTGGCGGAGGGGCGCCTTATAAAGCCCTTTGAATACGTTCAGGGGTGCGAGTTAGCGTACTACCTAGTTCACAGGAAGGAGAGCGCCCAGCATGCACCGGTACAGGCGTTCAAGGAATGGTTGCTGGAAGAGGCGGGCTCTGGCTAGGCGCAGGCAGTCGCCTCAGTCTTGCACAGTGGATGCGGCGCGCTGGAACGGGTCGGGTCGGCAATAGAGAATGAGAAGGGAAGCCAGCAAAAGGAGCCGACCTATCTGCCTACTCGCAAGCCAAGCTCAACGCGATAGCACCAACTGGACACAGTAGTGCACCTGTGGGCTCGCACGGGTCTAGTGAACCTRCTCGCCCCTACACAAGCACGCGTCGCTGAAGTGGCCTTGCTCGCCGGGCGCCGGCAAGTTTTGTCTCGGTCTTGAGACGCATCCAGTCGCAGCTCTTGGATAATCGCGTTGCCATCGCACACGTATGGGCTCATACGTGGCGCCTCCAAAACTAAATAATCACCATTGAATCAATGGCTTACCAAAAAACATAACATTACCGACGGCGGTGGCATGCCGATTGCGAAGTCCCTTGGGCAGCCGGCCCGCGCATAGTGCGCGTGCCGAACATGCGCACAAAATGGAGGTGACAAGCAATGGTCCAGAAGAAACTCGTGGCAATCGGCGATGTGTGTGCTTGGGTGTCCGGGCAAGGCCCGGCAGTGGTGTTTTGTCATGGATTCACCACCACCAGTGAGTTTTGGAAGTCGCAGGCAGAGGACCTGTCGGCGAACCACACGGTGGTCTGCATCAACTTGCCCGGCCATGGGATCTCACCGGCGCCGCGTGAGCGTGCCTATACGATGGCAGCTTTCGTAGACGACCTGCATGCGGTTTTCACCACGCTGGGTCTCAAGGACGCGGTCCTAGTGGGACTGTCGATGGGCGGCACAGTTTCGCAGCTCTTCGCGCTCAAGCATGGATCGCTGCTGCGGGGACTCGTTCTGGTCGGTGCAACCCCGCATGGCCTGGGCGAAGACGTCGACGCGGCGCGCGTGCTGGAGGCCATCGATGTGTACGGCGTTGCCAAGGCGAGCCAGAACGTCATCGAGCGGTCGTTCGCGCCATCGGCCAGCCGCGAACTCATCGACTTCGGCAAGGGCGAGGTAGTGCAGACACCTGAGCATGTCGCCCGTCAGGCAATCGTTTCGCTGAACGGCAGCGATACGCGCGATCGCCTGTCGGGCATCGCATTGCCTACGCTCGTCATCTGCGGGACCGAAGACACCATCACACCGCCGCGGGAGTCCGTGCAACTCGCTGCAGGCATTCCCGGAGCGAGGCTGCACATGGTTGAAGGCGCCGGCCACTTCCCGATGCTGGAAGCGCCGCAGGCATTCAATGCCGTCCTCGGCGCGTTCCTTGCCGAACAGACCTGCTGAAGCGCCCTCTTCACGCATACCTGCCATTTAGGAGCTCCATCATGTCAGCAGGAACCATCGCCGCGCAGCCGTCGGCAGTCAACACCCGGGAATCGCGCCAGGTCGTCCTGGCCGCAGCCTTGGGCACGGTATTCGAGTGGTACGATTTTTTTATCTATGGAAGCCTCGCCGTATTCTTCGGCAGCTTGTTTTTCCCCAAGGGCAACGAAACCGCGGCGGTGCTTGCGTCGCTGGCCACCTTCGGCGCGGGCTTTGTGCTGCGCCCGTTCGGTGCCATTGTGTTCGGCAAGCTCGGCGACACCATTGGCCGCAAATACACCTTCCTTGTGACGATGCTGATCATGGGACTGGCTACCGCGGCCGTCGGATTGTTGCCCACCTATGAGACCATCGGTTGGCTGGCCCCTGCCACGCTGGTCACGCTGCGGCTTCTGCAGGGCCTGGCGGTCGGGGGTGAGTTTGGCGGCGCGGTGACCTATATTGCCGAGCATTCGACGGCAAGGGACCGCGGCCTGATGACAAGCTGGCTGCAGATCACGGGAACCGTAGGGCTGCTGATGTCACTGTTGATCATCATGGCGTTGCGGCAGATCATGTCCGAGACCGCGTTCGCGGCCTGGGGTTGGCGCATCCCGTTCGTGCTGTCGATCGGACTGCTGGTGGTTTCACTGTATATCCGACTGCGCCTGCATGAGTCGCCTGTGTTTGCCGAAATGAAGGCCCATGGCAAGACCTCGCGCAATCCGATCCGGGACATCTTCGGCGATCGCAAGACCCTGCGGCTAGTCTTGCTGGCGATCTTTGGCATCGTCGCAGGCCAGGCGGTGATCTGGTATACCGGCCACTTCTACAGTCTCTACTTCCTGACCTCGACGCTCAAGCTTGACTACCAGTCGGCGTACCTGTACCTGACCGTCGCGTTGGTGCTAGGCACACCGTTTTTCGTCGTATTCGGCCGGCTGTCAGACCGGATTGGCCGCAAGTGGATCATGCTGACAGGCTGCCTGTTATCTGCGCTGCTGTTCATACCGATTTTCAAGGGGCTGACTACCTATGGGAATCCGCAACTCGCCGAGTTTCGCGAGCGAACCAGCGTGGTGGTCCAGGGCGGCGATTGCCGGGAGGAGCAGTCTTTTCTCGGCCAACTGTTCAATCCCAAGCTGACCACGCCGTGCACGCGCGCCAAAGCCTTTCTTTCCGCCAATGCCGTGCCCTATGTTGCCAAGCCCGGCGACGGCCCGCTTGAAATCGTCCTGAATGGCAAGCTCACAGCGGGCTTTGATGAGACTCGGCTCAAGGCTGACCTGGTGGCCGCGGGCATGCCGCTGAAAGCAGATCCGGCGCGCGTTGATGCGCCCCGCATGATCGGACTGCTGTTCGTTCTGGTACTGCTCGCGACCATGGTCTATGGCCCGCTCGGCGCGTGCCTGGTCGAACTGTTTCCCACGCAGGTGCGCTACAGCGGCGTATCAGTAGCACTGCAGTTTGGCAATGGCTGGATCGGCGGCTTCGCGCCGTTCATCGCGACGGCGGTCGTGGTGCGGACCGGCGATATCTTTGACGGCCTGCTTTATACCGTCATCGTGGCTGCGGTCTGTTTCGTCATCGGCGCATGGCGGCTGCCAGAGACGCGCGGGCGCGACATGCGCGCCTAACGCGGCGACAAGGCGCGGGCGGTCGGCATGCCTCCTGTTGACTGCCCGCCGATGGCTGCCTAATCTAAAGAGCGAGACGAGGCGTCTCATCATTGAGATAGTGTGCCATGCCCTTCCCCGAACTTTCCGGCAACAGTGACAGCCAGGCGTCATTCCTGAAGCTCGTGCTCGATCATGTCTCTGACTGCCTCGTTGCGGTGGATACCGAAGGACAGATCGTTCTGATCAATGAGCCTTACTGCAAGTTGCTGGGCGGCACTGAGGCGGATTTTCTTGGACGGCATATCACTGAGGTGGTCTCTCCGCACACGCGCCTGCACAAGGTGGCGCGCGGCGAGGAAGTGGTGGGCGGCGCGCCGCTGCAGGTTCGGGGCTGCAAGCTGATCACCCGGCAGGTTCCGGTCCTGCATGAGGGGCGTATCGTCGGTGCCGTTGGCCTCGCGCTCTTTTCCAACTACGAACTGCTCAAGCGCACTTACGCCCTGGCATTTACGCCAGGCATCGCTCTGCAGAATGCCCGCAGCGGCTGGACCACCCAGCATACGGCTGACGATATCCTTGGCACCGGCCCGGAGATGGACGCATTGCGGCAACAGATCCGCGTGGCATCCTCGCATGCGTTTCCGACCCTCTTGCAAGGAGAGACCGGCACCGGCAAGGAGCTTGCCGCGCATGCCATCCACAGCGGCTCGGATCGTGCCCAGCGGCCTTTTGTCTGGGTCAACTGCGCCTCGATCCCTGAGCAATTGATCGACGCGGAACTGTTCGGCTACGAGGGGGGTGCGTTCACTGGTGCGTCGAGTCGCGGAAAGCCGGGCAAGTTTGAACTGGCTTCCGGCGGCACGCTGTTCCTCGACGAGATCGGCGACATGCCTATGGCGCTGCAGACCAGCCTACTGCGTGCCATTCAACACCAGCAGATAGTACGCGTGGGCGGGACATCTCCGCTGGACATCGACGTTCGCATCATCTGCGCCACCCACCGCGACCTTGCGCAAGCTGTCGAGACCGGCCGTTTCCGAGCGGATCTCTACTACAGGCTCTCCATGTTCCGTGTTTTGTTGCCGCCGCTGCGGGACCGCAGCGATCTGCGGGGACTGGTCACCCAGATCTATGCACGGCTCCTTGCGCGGCACGGCCTGGATCCCAGGCCCTTGCTAGACGACGTAATGGAAGCACTGCTGCAGCATCGGTGGCCAGGCAATGTGCGTGAGTTAGAAGGGGTATTGATTCGCTACAACCTTGACGGGAAAGTCGATATCCCCGCCGCTCAGGGCGCGGCCCCCCCTCAATCGGCGACAGAAGTGGCGACCTTCGACCTTCACACGCACCTCGAACGGCAGAAGCACGCCATGATCCAGACCGCGCTTCGACATTGCGGCCAGGACCGTAACAAGGCTGCAGCGTTGCTTGGCATCAGCCGTGCGTCCCTATATCGGGAACTACAGGCAGCCCGCCCTCGGCAGTGACCTAAGGCACTTCGGAAGCGGTCCAGCCGCTGGCCGCAGCCAGACGGGCGTGACGGGGCGACCGAAGGAGTCCAAGCGTGGATTTCAGCAATCGGTGCCGGCGGCAGCGGGGGTCGGCGGGTTCACCGCCCCGCCTGAACGAAGCAGGCTCTTGAAGACCCAAGGGTGGTGCCACCGTCTCCGGCGCATGAGCCGCTCTACGTATTCCTTGTGATGAGGGCGGCCACGATATTGCTTTGGGAGTTCCCACCGCCATCGACTCGGGCTTGTAGATGCTCGGCCGTGCATTGAAGGTGTCGAGCCTGTCGACTGGAGAGCGTCCGATTCGGGAACGATGCAAACCGCGCCGCCGGCGGCAAAGCCTGCGGAAATGATTTCCTCCTCCGACGCTACCCGCCGCCGTCGCAAAGCCCCCGCCCCGCGCTCCGTTTGAGTGTCCTACGTACCACTATTTCAGCTGACCCTCTGCTTCGCGGGCACTATTCGCACCTTTAATTTCTCAACATATAAGAAAGCTTCTCATAAGTTGATAATTACGAAGCCGCGGGTTAATCTTCGCCCGCAGTACAGACCCGCCAACGCACAGCGCGAATCCGCACACGGCTGACTCACCCCCGGCACCCGCAAGAAGGGCAGGCAGCAGCGGTGCACCAAAGGAGGCTCAATTGGTAACGAAGAAACTCAAGGCCGCGATCATCGGATCGGGCAACATCGGCACGGACCTGATGATCAAGATCCTGCGCCACGGCAAGCACCTGGAAATGGGCGCCATGGTCGGGATCGACCCGGCATCCGACGGCCTGGCGCGCGCCGCCCGCATGGGCGTGGCGACCACGCATGAGGGCGTGGAAGGTCTGATCGGGCTGCCGGGATTCGCCGACATCGACGTCGTGTTCGACGCCACCAGCGCCGGCGCCCACGTGAAGAACGACGCCCGCCTGCGCGAAGTCAAGCCGGGCATCCGCATGATCGACCTGACGCCCGCGGCCATCGGCCCGTACTGCGTGCCCGTGGTGAACCTGGAGCATTGTCTCGACGCGCTGAACGTCAACATGGTCACCTGCGGCGGCCAGGCCACGATCCCGATGGTGGCAGCCGTGTCGCGCGTGGCGAAGGTGCACTACGCCGAGATCGTTGCGTCGATTTCCAGCAAGTCGGCCGGTCCCGGCACGCGCGCCAACATCGACGAATTCACGGAAACCACCTCCAGGGCCATCGAGGTGATCGGCGGCGCCGCCAAAGGCAAGGCCATTATCGTGCTGAACCCCGCCGAGCCGCCGCTCATCATGCGCGACACCGTCTACGTGCTGAGCGCCGCCGCCAACCGTGTGGAAGTGGAAGCCTCCATCGAGGAAATGGCCGCCGCCGTGCAGCAGTACGTGCCCGGCTACCGCCTCAAGCAGAAGGTCCAGTTCGACGAGATCCCGGCCAGCGCCCCGCTCAACATCCCCGGCCTCGGCAAGTTCAGCGGCCTGAAGACCTCGGTTTTCCTGGAGGTCGAGGGCGCCGCCCACTACCTGCCTGCCTACGCCGGCAATCTCGACATCATGACCTCCGCCGCGCTGGCCACCGCCGAGCGCATGGCGCAGTCCGTTCTGACCGCTTGAGGAGACACCCGCCATGCCTTTCAACCCCGGCAAGAAGCTCTACATTTCCGACGTGACGCTGCGCGACGGCAGCCACGCCATCCGCCACCAGTACTCGATCCAGAACGTCAGGGACATCGCCCGCGCGCTCGACAAGGCCCGCGTCGACTCCATCGAGGTCGCGCACGGCGACGGCCTGCAGGGCTCCAGCTTCAACTACGGTTTCGGCGCCCACACCGACCTGGAGTGGATCGAGGCGGTGGCCGGCGAGATCTCGCACGCGCGGATCGCCACGCTGCTGCTGCCCGGCATCGGCACCATCCACGACCTGGACAACGCCTACAAGGCCGGCGCGCGCATCGTGCGCGTGGCCACGCACTGCACCGAGGCCGACGTCTCGCGCCAGCACATCGAGCGCGCCCGTGAACTTGGCATGGACACGGTCGGCTTCCTGATGATGAGCCACATGACCACGCCGGAGAACCTGGCGGTCGAGGCCAAGAAGATGGAAAGCTACGGCGCCACCACGATCTACGTGGTCGACTCCGGCGGCGCGCTGGGCATGGACGACGTGCGCGCCCGCTTCCGCGCCCTGAAGGCCGTGCTCGACCCGTCGACCACGACCGGCATGCACGCGCACCACAACCTGTCGCTGGGCGTGGCGAACTCCATCGTCGCCGTCGAGGAAGGCTGCGACCGCATCGACGCCAGCCTGGCCGGCATGGGCGCCGGCGCCGGCAACGCACCGCTGGAGGTGTTCATCGCCGCCGCCGACCGCATGGGCTGGGACCACGGCACCGACCTCTACGCGCTGATGGACGCCGCCGACGAACTGGTCCGTCCGCTGCAGGACCGCCCGGTACGAGTCGACCGCGAGACCCTGGCGCTGGGCTACGCCGGCGTGTACTCCAGCTTCCTGCGCCACTCGGAAGTCGCCGCGAAGAAGTACGGCATCAAGACGGTCGACATCCTCGTCGAACTGGGCAAGCGCCGCATGGTCGGCGGCCAGGAAGACATGATCGTCGACGTCGCACTGGACTTGCTGAACAAGGCATAACCTGCCGCATCCGCCGCGCCCCGGTGGCACAACCGACGGGGCGCAACGCATCAATACAAAAGAGACACGAACAATGAGACAGACTGTAACCGGCTCCAATGTGGGCGGCATGGCTGCACCCAGGGAGTCCCTGATCACGTCGACCGACCGCCGCCGCGCGCTGGTGGGCAGCGCGGTGGGCMGCACCATCGAGTGGTACGACTATTTCCTGTACGGCACCATGTCGGCCACGGTGTTCGGCAAGCTGTTCTTTCCCGCGACCGACGCTGTCACCAGCCAGTTGCTGGCCCTGGCCTCGTTCGCGCTCGCCTTCCTGATCCGCCCGATCGGCGGCATCGTCTTCAGCCATATCGGCGACCGCATCGGCCGCAAGAAGACGCTGGCCATGACCCTTGGCATCATGGGCGTGTCCACCGTCGCCATCGGCCTGGCCCCGACCTACGAGAGCATCGGCGTGTGGTCGCCCATCATCCTGACGCTGCTGCGCCTGCTGCAAGGGCTGGCACTGGGCGGCGAGTGGGGCGGCGGCCTGCTGCTGGCGGTGGAATATTCGCCGCCCAAGCGTCGCGGCTTCTACGGCGCGGTGCCGCAGATCGGCGCACTGGTCGGCCTGGCGCTGGGCAATCTGATCACCTCGGGCCTGAGCGTCGCCTTCTCGGAGGAAGCGTTCTATGCCTATGGCTGGCGCATTCCGTTCGTGCTGTCGATCGTACTGGTGCTGGTCGGCATGTGGATCCGCAACACCGTGGACGAAACCCCGTCATTCAAGCGCGTGATGGCGAGCAAGACCGAAAGGAAGGTGCCACTGGTCGAGACCGTGACGAACCACTGGCGCGCGGTGCTGGTGGTGATCGGCGCCAAGTTCGTCGAGACGTCGACCTTCTTCCTGTTCGCCACGTTCACGGTGTCGTACCTGGTGGGCCTGCACTATGCCCGCGTCGATGCCCTGAACATGGTGCTGGCCGCCGCCGTCATCGGCTCGCCGATGATGCTGGTGTACGGCGGCCTGTCGGACCGCATCGGCCGCAAGACGATGTTCGTGCTGGGCACTGTCGCCGCCATGGCCTACGTGCTGCCGTTCTTCTGGCTGATGAACCAGGGCTCGGTGTGGCTGTGCGCGCTGGCGGTGATCGTCGGCTTCGCGCTGATCTGGCCGATCTACGGTTCGGTACTGGGGACGTTCTTCGCCGAGAGCTTCCCGCCTGACGTGCGCTACACCGGCGTCTCGCTCGGCTACCAGGTCGGCGCGGCTATCGTGGGCGGCCCGATGCCGCTGATCGCCACGGCCCTGCTGGCGTACTACGGCGGCAGCTACATCCCGGTGAGCCTGTTCGTGATCCTGTGCGGCGCGGTCTCACTGGTCGCCGTAGCTTTCACGAAGGACCGCAGCGGCCAGTTGCTGGACGACTGAGCCCGGCTTTAGCTGCCCACGCAATTTCCTGAGCCGTTCCCCCCGACGCCGCCGCGACCACTGGTCCGGCGGCGTTACACTTATGGCATGACCGACACGACTTCCCCCACTCGCACCCTTGCCAGCCAGACGCTTTTCCGCGGCCTGGACGTCGTCGATGCCGTCGCGGCCGGCGCCCTGACCGTGCAAGAAATCGCCGATCGCACCGGGCTGCCGTTCAGCACGACGCACCGGCTGGCGTCGGCGCTGGTGCAGGTTCGCTACCTGAATTTCGAACCCCGGCGCGGCTACCGGCTGGGGCCTCGCCTGCTGGAGCTCGGCTTCGCTGCGTACCGCGACTCGGACATCACACGCAGCGCGCGCGCCGGCATGGAGCAGCTTGCCGAGCAGACCAAGGACACCGTCCACCTCGCCCAGCTCGACGGCGACGAGATCATCTACCTCGACAAGATCGGCGGACAGCGCGCGATCAGCGTGAATTCCCGCATCGGCGGCCGCAAGCCGGTCTGCTCGACCGGCGTGGGCAAGGCCCTGATCCTGGACGAGAGCGAGGAGAAGTGGCGTGCGCGCTACGCCTACGATGCCCAGCGGAACAACGTCCACGTCCCACTCGACAAGTGGCTGGCCGGCATGCGCGGCTACGCAGTGGGCGGCTATGCCTTCGACCTGGAGGAAGACGCCCCCAGCATTCGCTGCGTGGCGGTGCCGATCCGCGACGCCAGCGGCCAGACCGTGGCGGCCATCAGCGTCACGGGCACGGCCGACTACACCGACGAAGCACAACTGCGAGCCCTGATTCCAATGGTGCGGCGGGTCGCGGCATCCATCAGCGAAAGGATTGGCGGCAGGCTGGCGTAAGCAGCCCTCGCGCTGATCTTCGGTGGGCGGCCGGGTATCGCCGTGGCCAGTGGCGCCTTCTTCCCGCCGTTGGCAAAGTCGGCCAGCCAGCGATAGACGTTGCGCAGATTGACACCAAAGGCCGCAGCCACGTCTCCCGCCGTCTGGACTTCGCGAATCGCCTTAACCGCCCGCTGCCCCATTGTCTGCAAGGCTTGGTGTTCGATCGACCGAGCATCCGAGTGTCGTCGGGCGCGGGAACGACTACCGGTCAACGGCCGGTAAATCGGGCAGGTCTGCGCTCGATGAAATGCGCAACCCCCTCCGTAAAGTCCTCGCTCTGGATGCTTTCGAACATCTCGGCATTGGCAACCCGAGTTGCTTCGGCCAATGACTGGAACGGTTGCTCCCACAATTGCCGCTTCATCACGCGGATAGATCGGGGCGAAACGTTCTCTGCCAAGTCGTCGGCATAGTCGAGCGTCGTAGCCATGAGCGTGTCCACATCGACCACACGGTCGACCAGGCCGATCCGCAGCGCCTCGTCAGCCAGCACCTTTCGCGCCGAGTACAGCAGGTCGGCGGCGCGACCGGGGCCGACCACGCGTGGCAGTAGCCAGGAGATACCGTGCTCGGCAATCAAGCCCCGACGCGCGAACGCAGTGCTGAACGCGGCGTTGGCGCTGGCGAAGCGCATGTCGCTGTACAGCGCGAACACCAGCCCCAGTCCCGCTGCCGCACCATTGATCGCCGCGATCACGGGCTTGCGCATGGCCGGAAAGTAGCCATAGCGCGTCTGATAGTCGGCGCGCCGGTTCATGTCGAACGGGCGCATCCACTGGGCGGCGCGGATGTCGCCAGGCGGCAGCACTTCGAGTTCGTTGATGTCCATGCCGGCGCAGAAGCCCTTGCCGGCGCCGGTCAGCACCACCACGCGGACGTTGTCGTCGCGATCAGCGGCCTCCATGGCGTCGCGCAGTTCGGCCTCCATGACCTTGGTCAGCGCGTTGAGCTTGTCCGGCCGGTTCATGGTGACCACGGCGATCCGCTCGCTTTTTCCGGCGCGAGCAACGGTAACCTGACTGTACATAGTGCGATTCCTTTCGATGTCGATGTCGATGTCGTGACTTAGGGGAGCTGAACGGATCGCGGCTCCAGGAACTCTTCCAGCCCATAGGCACCGCCTTCGCGCCCGACGCCGGACAGGCCGAAGCCGCCAAATGGTGCCGCGGGGTTGAAGCGGGCGCCATTGACGTCCACCTGGCCCGCCCGCAGCGCGTTGGCGAGCGCTTCGCCGGCGCTGTCATCGGCAGCCCAGACCGTGGCGGCCAGCCCGTAGCGCGTGCCGTTGGCCAGAGCGATCGCCTCGTCGACGCTGTCGTAGCACAGCACCGCCAGCACCGGCCCGAAGACTTCCTCCTGCGCCAGCCGGCTGTCTGGCGCGACGTTGCCGTAGATGGTCGGCGCGACGAAATAGCCGGTCGCTGGCACGGGTGCGTCGGCACCGCCGGAGATCCGGTCGAAGCCGGCCTCTTCCGCTTCTGCGATATGCGCATGCACGCGCTGACGCTGTAGCGCCGACAGCAAGGGGCCGATCCGGGTCTCGCCATCGGCGGGGTCGCCGAGCTTCATCGCTGCGGCAGCCTCGGCCAGCAGTTGCCGGCAGCGCGGATAGTCCTCGCGTGCAACGATCATCCGGGTGGTGGCGCTGCAGGTCTGCCCCGAGTTGAGGAAGCAGGAACTGATCGTCGCCTTGACTGCCCTGGCGAGATCCGCGCCCGGCAGCACGACGGCCGCCGACTTCCCGCCCAGCTCCATCGACACGCGCTTCATGTCGCCGGCCGCCTGCGCGGCGACCTTGCGGCCGACCGCCGTGGAGCCGGTGAACGACACCATGTGGATGTCGGGATGCGAGACCAGCGCCTCACCGACCGCCGCGCCACCCAGCACGAGATTGAGGACGCCCGGCGGCAGCTTCGCCTGCTCGCACGCGGCCATCAGCCGTTCCGTGACGGCGGGAGCCAACTCTGACGGCTTCAGGACCGCCGTGCAGCCGGCCAGCAAAGCGGGCGCCAGCTTGGCAGTGATCTGGTGCAACGGGTAGTTCCACGGCGTAATGGCGGCCACCACGCCAACCGGTGCCAGCGTCACGCGGGAATTGCCGAGCGTACGGACGAAGTCGAATGTGTCGGCCAGCGCCGCCGTGGCGCGCCACGCCGCGATCGGTGCATCCACCTGGATGCGGCGTGACAGCTTCTGCGGCATGCCGACTTCGCGCGAGATGTCATTGGCGAGTTCCGCCGCGCAGCCTTCCAGCGCGTCGGCCAGCGCATGCAGATACGGCGCCCGCCCGGCTGCGCCCAGCGCCTGCCAGTTTGGCTGTGCCCGCGCGGCCGCCGCCACTGCTTCGGCCACATCGTCTGCGGTGCCGAGACGGACCTCGGCCAACGGGGCTTCGGTCGCTGAATCGTAGACGCGGATCGATTCACCGCCTCGCATCGTGCGACGTGCGCCGTCGATATAGTGTTGGGTCAACTGCTTCACTGCGACTCCCTTGTTTTGCGTTGATCGAGGAACGCTGCCATCACACGCTGCGGTTCGCCGTCGGCATAGCACTCGAGCTGCGCCCGGATGCCGGCGACACAGGCCTCATCGAAACCCGGCTGCGTCATGGCGCGAAAGCGCTGTTTGGACAGGCGCACGGCGGTCGGCGGCAGCGCCGCGAGCGACCTGGCCTGTACGAGCGCCTGCGTCATCAGCTCGGTCTCGCCGCACAGCGCCGTCACCAGGCCAATGTCGAAGGCGCGCTGGCCACTGACCAGTTCGCCCGACAGCGACATCTGCACGTTATGCGTGTGCCCCACGTGCAGCGTCATCAGATAGGATCCGACGATGCTCGCCAGGCCTGCCTTGACCTCCGGCTGTCCCCAGCGGCTATCCGCCGTGGTCAGGCGCCAGTCAGCGCACAGCGCCAACTGGAAACCCGCGCCGGCAGCCACGCCCCGCACGGCTGCCACGCAGGGCTTGTCCAGGTCGCGGACAGCCTGGTACATCGCCCGCTGCCGGTTCAGCCAAGGCACGAGCTGCTGCCAGGTCACGGTGGCGGCCTCATCGAGGTCCTGCCCGGCGCAAAACGCCCGCTCGCCGGCACCGGTCAGCATGACGGCGCGCACGGACGGATCGGCGTTGAGCCGGCCCAGCGCTTCGATCAGCTCGCCGCGCAGGGCGTCGTTGACCGCGTTCATGCGGGCCGGGCGATGTAGCGTGACGATGGCGATCTCGTCATCCTGTTCGACACGTACAGCTTCCATGCTTCAACTCCCCTTGAGTTCCACCACGGCATCGACCGCCATGACGCCTTCACCGGCTGCCATCACCATCAGCGGATTGATGTCGACCGATGCCAGCGCAGTCCGGTGACGCAATGCCCAGTCGCCGAGCGCGACCGCCGACGACGCCAGCGCCTCCAGGTCGAGCGCCGGGATATCGCGATAGCCGTCGAACAGCGGTGCCAGGCGCAGCCGCGCGCAGGCCGCCTTGACGTCTTGCGCCGTGAACGGCGCCAGCAGTGTCACGACGTCCTTGCGGAGCTCGAGCAGCGTGCCTCCCTCCCCGATCATGACCAGCGGCCCGAACACGGGATCGACCGAGACGCCCAGCGCGAACTCATGCTGGCCCTTGACCATCGCCGCCACGACCACCCGTGGCAATGCCACGCCCAACCGCTGCAGCGTGTCGAGGCAGGCCTGCGTCGCGCGGGCCACGCTCGCGGCATCGGTGACTCGAAGGTGCACGAGGCCATGCTCGCTCTTGTGCGGGACCTCCGCCGCGCAGCCCTTGACCACCACAGGCACCCCGCCGAGCGCGTTAAACGCCGTCACCGCCGCATCCACGCTGTCGCATAGCCAGTGCGGCACGGTCGGTACGCCGGCTTCGGCGAGCAAGGCCAGGCTATGGGCTTCATCCTGCAAGCCGCTGCCGTCGAGCTGCAGTGCGTCGGGGCAGAGCGGCGCCGTCGCCGGTGCCGCCTCGGCCAGCCGATGATGCGCGGCGTATTGCGCCAGCGCTGCTATGGCATCGGCTTCAGTGACGAAAGCCGGCACGCCGTGTCGCACAAAGACCTCGCGGACCGACTGTTGCGGCGCGCTGGCCACCAACGGTTTGGCTTGGTTCGCGCTGAAGGCGGCGGCGTCGCGCGCCAGTGCCTCGACGTCGTAGCCGGGACCTGCCACCGGAATGCCGACCATCACCATGTCGGCCTGCGGATCGGCGCCCAGCGCCTGGAGCACGCGCGGGAACATGTCGCCCTTGCCCAGCAGCGCCGCGGTCATGTCGAGCGGATTGCTGGCCGTGCCGAACTCGGGCAGGATCGCGCCCAGTTCGCGCAGCGTTGCCGCCTGGAGTTCGGTCAGCGGCAGATCGTGCCGTTCGGCCAGGTCGGCCGCCATCACGCCCACGGCGCCGCTATGACTCATCACGACCGTGCGGCCCTGCCCCGGGGCGCGCTGCTGCAAATACAGCGGCACCGCGCGGACCAGTTCGCCGATATCGCGCGCACGCCAGATGCCGTGACGGGCCAGGAAGGCATCGATCGCGGCGTCGTTGCCGACCAGCGCACCGGTATGCGAGGCTGCCGCCATGGCACCGCGCTGGCTGTTGCCGGCCTTGATCGCCACGATGCTCGCGCCACGCACTCGGGCCACCTCCGCCGCGCGGGCAAGCTGAGCAGGGTCGGACACCGATTCGAGGTAGACCAGGATCAGCCGCACCTCCGGGTCCGCCGCCACGGCCGCGGTCATCGCGCAGGCGTCGAGATCGGCGTCGTTGCCCGTCGCTACCAGGTAGCGCACGCCGTAGCCGGCCTGGCGCAGCAACGCATAGGGCATGACGCTCGCCGCGCCGCTCTGGCTGATGATCGCGATCGGGCCGTCCTGGGGCGCCACCTCCATGAACATGGTCGAGAAATTGAGCACCGCTCCGCTGGCGAAGTTGGCCGTACCTTGCGCGTTCGGCCCCACCAGCCGCATGCCGCTGTCTCTGGCCACCGCCACCAGTTCCTGCTGCCGCTGGCGTCCCGCCTCTCCCGTCTCGGCGAAACCGGACGCCATGATGACGGCAGCCTTGACGCCAGCGGCGCCGCACTGACGCACCTGTTCAAGCGTGGCATCGCCGGACACGGCAATCACCACGGCGTCCGGCGCCTTGCCGATCGCACCGAGATCAGGGTACGCGCGATAGCCCTGGATGACCGCGCGCCCCGGGTTGACCGGAAACACCTCGCCCGTGTAGCCGAAGGTGCGCATGTAGTGGATCGGCCGTCCGCCTACCTTGTTGGGGTTGTCCGAGGCGCCGATCACGGCCACCGAGGCCGGCGAGAACAGGGCGTCGAAGGTTGCAGTGGTCTCAGTCAAGGCTCGCTCCCGATGCCTTGACCACCGGCGCCCACTTGCCCGCGTCATGCTGGATCAGCCTGGAGAAGTCCGCGGGCGTACCCGGCAGCGGCCGGGCACCCAGCGCGGCAAGCTGCTTCTGCACGTCTGCCTGCGCGAGCACGGCCTGCAGTTCGCTGTTCACGCGGCGGATCACGTCTGGTGTGGTTCCTTTCGGTGCCGACAGGCCGAACCAGATGGTCACGTCGAAGCCCGGCAGGCCGGCCTCGGCAATCGTCGGCACCTTGGGTAGCGCTTCCGAACGGGTCGCGCCGGTCACGCCTAGCGCTTTGACCTTGCCCGCGTTGATGTACTGCCCCTGGCTCGACACCGTGTCGAACATCATCGAGATGCGTCCGCCAAGCAGATCAGTGAACGCCGCGGCCGAGCCCTTGTATGGCACATGGACGATATCAATTCCGGCCATCGACTTGAACAGTTCGCCGGACAGATGGTTGGAGCTGCCATTGCCGGCAGAGCCGAACGTCAGCGTGCCCGGCTTCTGCCTTGCCAGCGAGATCAGCTCCTTGATGTTGCCGACCGGCAGGTTGTTCGACACCACCAGTACGTTGACCGTGGAGGCCACCGAGCCCACGGCATCGAACGCCTTGAGGGGGTCCACCTTCAGCGAGCGGTAGRGCCACGGGTTGATCGCCATAGTGCCGGTGGTGGAGAAGAAGAGCGTATAGCCGTCGGAAGCCGCCTGCGCAGCGGCCTCGGTGGCGATGGTGCCGCCGGCGCCGCCGCGGTTATCGACCAGCACAGGCTGTCCAAGCTGCTGCGACAGGTGCTGGCCGATCAGTCGCGCCATCGCGTCAGTGGGCCCGCCGGCCGGAAACGGCACGACCAGGCGGATCGGTTTGGCGGGATATCCGGTCGAGGCGGCAGCGGCGGCACTGAAGGCGGCCGGGATGGCAGCGAACAGCAAGGCACATAACGGTCGCCGGAATGCGCGAAGCACAGCGGAATAGCACGGCATGTTGTCTCCAGATGTTGCGTAAGCCCTCTCTGCAGGGAGGGATGTCCTTAGTGTATGGAGTCCTAAGCCAACTCAAAAGAGTATAATCATCGATATCTGATATCCATTTTTTGGATGGAGTGCCAGTGTGAACCTGAAACAGCTCGAAACCGTGGCGCTGGTGGCCGAAGTGGGATCGCTGTCACGTGCGGCACGCTCGCTGGGGATTGCCCAATCACTGGTGAGCCGTGCGATTGCCCAGATCGAGGCGGAATGGGGCGACCGGCTGTTCGAACGAACCGGCCGGGGCGTGGTGCTGTCGGAATTCGGCCAGCGAATCTTCCCGCATGTCCAGTTGCTGCTGGCCCAGTCGGCACGGCTGCGCGACGAGGTCAAGGACGCGGCGGGCGTTCCGTTCGGGCAGGTGAGAATCGGCGCGCTGCCGTCAATGGCGCCACGCTTGATACCGGCGCTGTTCGAGGACCTGCGCGCCACGGCGCCAGGTGTCCGGCTGCGCGTGGCCGAAGGCTTCAGTGGACAACTCGACGAGGAACTGGAGTCGGGCCATCTGGACCTGGCGGTCATCAACCGCTATGGTCCMGGGCCCCGCCAGGGCGAAGACGTGCTTGCGGAGGTCGCCACTTACCTGATCTGCGCACCCGGGCATCCGCTCGCCGGCGTGCCGAAGGTGCCCATCCGCAAGCTCGCTGGACTCCCGCTTGTCCTGCCACCGGCCCCCAACGGCCTGCGATCGATTCTCGACCAGCACGCACGTCAGCTCGGCATCTCGCTGGATGTGCAACTGGAAGTCGAATCGCTGAATACGATGAAGGAAGTTGCGCTTTCGGGTGGCGCGTTGACGATACTTCCGATGCTCGCGGTCGATAGCGAAGTTGCCGCCGGACGTCTATGCGCAGTCGAGATTGTCGAACCGCGCTTGCCGCGGACCATTGCCATGGGCGTCACGCGCCATCATCCATTGTCCCGCGCAGCACGACTCGTTCTTTCTCGCCTTCATGACTTGGTGCCCGAAGTCGCAAGGAGCAGTACTGCCTAGCTCGATTGTGCATGGCATCCGCCCGATGAGAGCGACGCCAATTTCGAAGAAGCGCGGACCGGCAAGGGTTCGCGCTGCTGATCGTATGCACCGCTGATGCAGAGAATTGTTAGGTAGACTCCGCTTGTGAAACCCGGTTGGCCTGGCAGCCCTTTCGTCTCTGCGCGCAGGCAACGGCCCGTCGACAAGTTCCCTCGCGGAGTATCTACCCATGGCAAACCGAATCGTCATCATCGCAGGCGCTACTGGCTTGGTCGGCAGGGAAATTCTGAGTGGCCTGCTGGCCGATGACACGGTGACGGAGGTGCACAGCCTGGTACGCAGAATGCCGGCGATCCGACATCCCAAGCTGACGAACCGGATCGTCGATTTTTCCGCATTGCCGCCGTTGCCTCATGCGGACGAGTTGTATCTGGCGCTTGGAACGACAATCAAGGTCGCGGGCAGTCAGGAAGCATTCCGCGCGGTCGACTACGACGCCAACCTGGCCGTGGCCGGCGCGGCGCTCTCTGCCGGCGCAAGAAGGATCGGCGTGGTCAGTGCGATGGGCGCTGACGCCGGCTCCAGGGTCTTCTATAGCCGCGTGAAGGGCGATATGGAGGAAGCGTTGACACAGATGCCAGTCGAACGGCTGGTCATCGCGCGTCCGTCCCTGCTGGTCGGGGACCGGGAGTCTCTCGGTCAACCGACCCGGCGCGGCGAGGAAATAGGATTCGCACTCGGCAACGCGCTTGGCTTCCTGATTCCAGCCAACTACCGGCCAATCGAGGCGGCTGCGGTTGCAAAGGCGCTGCTGGCCGCCGTCCCGTCATCCAAGGGCAAGACCATTCTGTCCTCCGGTTCCATGCAGCCAAAGACATAATGTGCGGCAACACCCGGCGCTTTCGCTGGCCGGGCAATCAATCCGCGTGCGGGCGGCCTGGGCCTGCTGCTCGATCCGTTGACTTCCGAGGGACAATGGCAGGCAAGTTGCGTTGGCGAGAATATGAGAACCTAGGTCGCTTGCCAACAATCAGCGAGGTCATCTACCAGGCCATGATCGACGTTGCCAATGTGCCACGGAACGACAAGTTTCAGATTGTCCATCGGCATGCGGATGGTGAACTTGTTTACCCCCTGGATGGCTACCTGGGTATTCGCTACACACCCAATATCGTATTCATCCAGGTGACCTGGAATGTCGGCCGTACCACCGAAGTAAAGAAGAAATTCTACAAGGCTGTCGCCGAGGGAATCAACCGGGAGACGCCCGTCCGGATCGAGGACGTCTGGATCAGTCTTGTCGAGGTCGAGCCGGAAAACTGGTCGTTCGGGAATGGCGAAATGCAGTATGCGCCAAAGTAATTACTCCGCGTTATCTCCCGTACTTCAAGGCGCGGGACACAGGCAATTTACCACTGGGCGAGTGACAAATTTTTGGTCCTTCGAGGAAATCCGGGGCTGAATCGCTTGTATCCTCGGCGCAAGTTTGAGCACCGGAATGTCGCGCGCCTGATGCTACGCGTCACACCGTGCAATCGCGCGTCATTGATGCTTGGTGGCCAGAATCTCGGCTGCGAATGCAGCGAAGGATAGCGCTTTTGGCGAGGGAAACCTTCCGGCCGGATAGACCGCATTCACATCCACTCGTGCCAGCGTATAGTCGGCCAGCACAGGCACAAGCTGGCCTGCAGCGAGTTCGGCTTGGCACATCAGCGCTGCGGCCCTCGTGATGCCCAATCCTTCACGAGCGCACACGATTGCCGCTTCTGTGGAAGTAAGCAGGTAGCGCGGTTCGACGTCGATGGTCTCGGTGCTGGCACCTTGTGTGAAGGTCCATGGCCAGCGAAGCGAGTTCGTGGGGCCAACGATCAAATCGTGGGACTTCAGAGCTTCGGGAGACTCCGGCGCACCGTGTTCGGCCAGATAGGCTGGCGCGGCTACCAGCAACCGGTCCAGCGTGGTCAGCTTCTTGACGCCAAAGTCGGAGTCTTTGAGCCGCCCAAAGCGTATTGCCACATCCACGCCTTCAGCCACCAAGTCTTGCAAGCTGTCAGCGGTCAACAGTTCCACCTTCAGCAGCGGATGCGGATGCACGAAGCGGGCCAGGTTTGGCAAAACTACGCGAGTGGCGAGAATGGATGGCATTGCAATGCGCAGAACGCCTTGCAGGCTGTCTTCGTCCCGCGCGGAGGCCTCGGCCTCCTCCAGTTCGATCAGGATCTGGCGCGCCTTCTGCAGGAAGACTGTGCCTGAATTGGTCGGAACGATCTTGCGCGTGCTGCGCAAAAGGAGTCTCACGCCCAGCCGCTCTTCCAGCTCGGAGACGATCCGCGAAACGGATGGCTGGGACAACCCAAGCTCACGCGCAGTAACGGAAAAACTGCCCGACTCCGCAGCCCGGATGAACACCTTCAGTTCCAGAAACCTGTCACTCATTTGCGGGACGAATATTTGTTGTTCACCTGCGCCGGATAGTAACGCACAGGCCGAAGCCTCAAACTTTGATCAACGGCTGACGCCCCAAGGCCATCTGGCCAGCCACTTGCGGAAGCCTTCTGAAGGAGCAGTAATGAGCATGCACAACTATCCAAAGAACGCGACGGCCCTGATCCTGGTCGACGTGCTGAACGACTTTCTCTCCGTCGATGGCAAGCTTCACCCAATGATCGAGCCCATGTTGGTGAAGACCGACCTCGTCGCGAAACTCCAGCGCCTGTTGGCTGGCAGCCGCAAGATGGGTCTCAAGGTGTTCTTTTCACCACACGGCGTGGACGAACATAGCTTTGACGACGTGCCACATGTGCATCCACGATTCCAGTTTGGGATCGACAACAAGGTGTTCTGGAAAGGCACCTCGGGAGCCGACTTCTACGCACCGCTCAAACCGTTACCGCACGAAGTGATCATCAGTCAGCACCGGATGTTCGACTCCTTCGCTGGCACGAATCTCGAGGAGCAACTACGTGCCAATGGCATCGAGTACGTGGTGCTGGCCGGCCTGACGTCGCACACGTGCGTGGAGGGTACCGGCCGCCATGCGCTTGAAGCCGGCTTCCATGTCACCTTTCTCAGCGATGGCGTGGCCGACTTCACCGAGCAAGCGCATCGGGCGGCGATTGAGCTGTCCTATCCAACGTTCGGACACGCGACGCAGACCATTGACGAATTCCTGAGTAGCGTGACTGGGGAGAACACATGAGCAACATCGCAATCGTCTTCCGCAACGGAAATGGTCGCACGGCCCATCTATCGCAAGCAGTGGTCGACGGCGCCGCGAGGTCGTTGGCATGATCGTAGAATCGTATCCGGTGGATTCTCTAGATGAGACTGGATGGGCAGACCTTGCCGTAGAAGACTGGCTCGACAGCCCCGTGCTCTCGGCAGTGACTTTCACGGCGTCCCAGATGCTGAAGACGCCTAGCCTGAAGGCCAAGATCCAGAATGCAGGTTATGTGCTTTCCGGAGCATTTTGAGTCAAATGAACCAGACTGATTGGAGATGGCATGACGACGACCTCCGCCAAGAAGAAAATTGCCATCCTGGATGATTACCAGAGCGCGGCCCTCACGGTGGCCGACTGGTCTGCAGTGAAGGAGAGGACGGAGATCGTTGTCTTTGACGACCACGTCGACGACGAGGACATCATCGTCGAGCGACTGCGTGATTTTGATGTGGTATGCGTCATGCGGGAACGCACGCCCTTCCGACGCGCCTTGATGGAGCGGCTTCCGAAGCTCAGGCTGATTGCATCCACCGGGGCGAGGAACGCCGCGATAGATGCCAATGCAGCGCAGGAACTCGGGATCGAGGTCGTCCATACGGGCTATACGTCCACGCCCACGATTGAATTCACCTGGGCGATGATTCTGGCGAGCATGCGGAACATTGCGGGAGAGAACGCGTCGTTGCGCGATGGCGGCTGGCAGGTCGGGATTGGCAGCGACCTGGCGGGCAAGACCCTTGGTCTCGTCGGCCTTGGCAACATCGGCTCCGAGGTGGCCCGGATCGGTCGTGCGTTCGGCATGCGGCTGCTGGCATGGAGCGAGAACCTGACGTCCGAAAAGGCGGCGGCACATGGCGCGCAGTGCGTGTCCAAGGAGGCATTGTTTTCGTCCTCCGATATCGTGTCGATCCATCTGATTCTCAGCCAGCGCACGCGTGGCATGATTGGCGCACAAGAGCTCGCGCTGATGAAGCCGACCGCGCGGCTGGTCAACACTTCGCGCGGGCCGATCGTTGTGGAGAAAGATCTGGTCGATGCTCTCAGTCGCAGGGCGATTGCCGGCGCGGCGATCGATGTCTACGATCATGAGCCACTCCCGCACGATCATCCGTTCTGAGTCTTGCCAAACGTCCTGGCTACGCCTCATGTCGGCTATGTGACAGAGGGTCTCTATCACACGTTCTATCAGGACTCGGTCTCGAATATCGTCAACTGGCTCGATCGCCAGGCCGGCGCCATCGAGTAGTGGCGGGGGCGTGTCACATCTCGGCTTCCGGCTGGTGATTAGAGTCATTGGGAGCGCCAAGTTGCGGTCTGTGGAAAGGACGCATCTGTGCGCTAAGCCCGAAGGCCGCCGGACTGGTAGTGGCACCTACTTTACCGCGCAGAAATATGACGACCACTTGTGCGTGATACCTGTCACGAATGGCGGCTCGCCGAGCGTACACCCAGGGGGGACGGCTACCGACGGTGCTATTGATTTTGACTCGTTGCGCTTTGCGTGCAAGGAAGGCATTGACGCCGAATTGGTAGAAGACCCCGATCGAGATGCCACAATGCTTTTCGGGGGCAAGCATGCGGCGCCGCGATAAACGCACCTTGTAATTGCCCCGCCAAGACTTCTACATCCAAAGCATGCCTGCGCTGCTCGCAGTAGTGAGAGAAAACAGCCCCGAACACCCCTATGGGGGCTCTCCCCAGGAGAAGGTTCCCGGCGGAACTCCAGAACTTGATCGTGCATACGGGTGCGTTGTGGCGATACCCCTGGGCGGTGGGGCACCCAATTGCATGGCATGGTAGGAATTCAGCGGCCATTTACATGTCGAGTCGCTTCGTCGCGATGGAGAAATTTCTCGCACGTCGGTGATGACATCACAAAGGAAGCCTGACCTGTACGGTCGCTCACCACGATACTGCGGCTCACGGGTCGTGGCCGCAAGCAGCAGCGACCGATACGGGCGGGCGGCCAGCCTGGGTCAGCCATCGTCACCAGGGCGAGGAGCCTCCAACGGACGTAGGGCTTGCACGGCGTGCTTGAGCTGCAGAATCCAGTCGTCAAGCTGGTCAGGCCGCTGGTCGAACACGACAACGCCGCGCCGTTGATGACCGAGTGCGCCATGCCGTGCAAGCGTAGCAGGTCGTCGCGCGAGCCGGCCGGATCACAGCTACGCGGGCGGATGGCGTCGATGATCCACCACGCGCAAGATGGCGGTCGTGTCGAACCTGTCCGGAAGCGCTTGCAGCGCCTCGGCATCTACCTTGCCATATGGGGTCCGCGTTTCAGACATGACTGGGCTTCCGGACGGAGTGCGCTGGTGCGGGAATTGCGCAGGCGAATCGCCTGGTCATCCTACCCTCTCGCTCGATTCGGCCTGAATGCGGCGATACGCTCCGCAATGCGGGCACCTTCTGCCAACCGAATCGCTCGCAGCGCCCGTTCCCCTTTGTCCAGCGCCGCATGATTTCGGTCCGGGCCTTCGTTATTGAGACGGAACCGCTTGATGCCGCGCGACTCGATCGCTTGTTGGCGTATCGCGTACCTGCCCTCCTTAGAACTTTGTTAACGACTGCAGCGTTTCGCCCGATGGCCGTTTCTGCCGCCCCATCGAAGCGATGCTTGAGCACCGTCGTGCCGTGAAGCAAGTTCGTCTATAGCAGAGAAAAAAACGCGGGGGATCTGCGGTTTCGCGCCATTTGTCGGTGATATTTGCGCAGCATGCGGACGTACCATCTTGTCGGCATATTCGCCCGACCTTTTCGCTATATGATGCGCTCGTCCATCCGCACACGCGTTGTCTGTACCAGCATCGTTCTTGTCGCTCTGTCGATTGTTTGCTGCACGCTCGCAAACTACTTCATCGCGAGGGCCAGCCTCAACGAGGCCATCGATCGCAACCTAGCCTCGATCACGGATAACCGTGCCGTGGCCATTGGCGAGTGGGTCGCCGGCAAAACCCACATGATCGCATCGCTTCAGGATGCGGTCCTGACACCTGAATCGATGCCTTTCCTTTACCAGATCGCTGCCGCGGGAGGGTTCTGGGATGTGGGCGTCGGCTATCCGAACAAGACAGCGAAGTTCACGGACTGGCCTAACATCCCGTCCAGCTATGACCCTACCACTCGCCCTTGGTACAGCGCCGCCGAGCAAGCCGGCAAACCGGTCGCGACGCCATACGTCAGTACTAGCGGTGCGTTGCTCGTCGCCTTGGGCGTACCGGTGACGCGCGACGGTGTGATGAAGGCTGTGGTCGTTGGCGATATTGCGTTAAACAGCGTGGTCGACGGCATCAAATCGATTCGCCCAACACCCGCAAGTTTCGGCATGCTGATCGATGGCACCGGCCGCATCATCGCGCATCCGGATCCAAAGCTAAGGTTCAAACCTGCTACTGAAATTGCCGCGGATTTCGCTCGCATCACAGCAAGTGCTTCAGGAACGACCAAAGGCACGTTCGAACTCGCGGTCAATGGAGCGAAAAAGCTCGTGCGCGCTCAACCGGTTCCGGGCACGGATTGGCAGGTTGTGGTTGCGCTAGACAAGTCCGAGGCGACTGCTGGACTTCGTTCGCTGATGATTGCCTCGCTGTCGTGTCTGGTTATCGTCGTCTGCATTGCCTCCGTCATCGTGGGAGCCATTACCACGACAGCGTTCCGACGCCTTCGCGACGTATGCCAAGCAATGGCGACGATCGGCTCTGGCAATGGCGACCTGACCCAGCGTTTGCCGGCCGACGGCCGGGATGAAGTTGCCAAAATCGCGCGATCTTTCAATCAGTTCGTCGATAAACTTCAGAGCGTAATGCTGCGCATCCGCGATAGCGGCGAACTTGTTCGTGCTGCTGCGAGCGAGATCGCCGCGGCAAGCCTCGACCTTTCGTCGCGCACTGAGTCTGCGGCGGCGAACCTTCAGCAAACGGCTGCGTCGATGGACGAGATCTCGGGCATGGTGGACCAATCAGCCGCCGCGGCGCGCGATGCCGATAGACGATCCACCGCAGCCACAAGGATTGCGTCACGGGGCGGCGAGGTGGTGGCGGATGTGGTTGGCACCATGGCAAGAATCGAAGAGGCATCCGACCGTATCGGTGCAATCATCGGCGTGATTGACGGCATTGCCTTCCAGACCAATCTCCTGGCGCTCAATGCTGCGGTCGAGGCGGCGCGAGCAGGCGAGCAAGGTCGCGGTTTCGCCGTTGTCGCGCAGGAAGTCCGTAGCCTTGCGCAACGAAGCGCACACGCTGCGCGCGAGATCAAGCACCTCGTCGACTCCAACGTCGAAAGCGTCACCGCAGGTTCAAATCAGGTACGCCAAGCCGGCGCGACGATGACAGAGATTGTCGCGAATGCAGCAGATGTCCAGGCCAGCATTTCTGAAATTGCCCGTGTGGCCACCGAGCAGACGCAAGGCATCCAGGAGGTCAATCACGCTGTCATGCAGTTGGACGGGATGGTCCAGCAGAACGCGGCCCTCGTGGAGCAGTCTGCTGCCGCGTCAACCGCGCTACAGGAACAGGCAAATGCTCTGGCATCAGCGATCGGTCAGTTCAAAGTGGAGTGACGCTTTAACGTGGACAGAATCTTCATCGACGGCGAGTGGGTTCGACCCGTCTGGCAAGTCCGCGCGGCCGTCACCAACCCTTCGACGCAAGACGTTGTTGCAGAGATTGCCTTGGGAAGCAGGCAGGACGTCGTCACCGAAGCTGGAACCATCAAGGCCCGCATCGCGGTGTTCGCGGGCGGCGCTAGGGAGTCCTCGTTCTGCCGCCAATTGGGCATTCGCTTTCCCCAAGCAACCGTTCGCCAGTCCATCGTGCGCGTGTCCGGGGTGGCCGAGCACCTCCCCGACGCCCTGCATACCGCGCGCGTGTCGATCACCCGCCGCAGCGATGGCAGCTATAACCTTGCCATCAGCGGCCGCAGACGCGGGGACCCGACGGCGCAACTCGTGCGCTTCGCGCCGCAGTTTCTCGCGTTGCTGATTGGAATTGACACGTTTTCGGAGTGTAGTAATCGCGGCATCGTGCGCACGGGTATCTGGACAAGCGGTGCCTTGCCTTGCGGAAAGAGAAGGCGGACCACGCAACTCAGCACGGAGGCGCGACTGCCCATATACCCTCGCTGCTTGAGTTCTTGCCAGATCAGTTTAGGAAAGCGACAGCCCTGGGCACGCTCTCCCTCCAGCATGGCTCCAACATAGTACCGTTCCACGAGAAGCTCAAGCGAGTGATTCAAGATCCTCCCGCAGCACTGCAGCGAGATTAAAAGGCTCCGTCACGCACGACGGATTGAGGATCACCGGATCGCCCCGGCTACACCCGTACCGCAGTTTCTGCGTTCCGGACAGCTCAGTTTGCAATTCGATATGGACTAGATCGGCAAGATCAGCGTGATGCACGGCAACGTTGCACTTATGCTCGACTGCATGAGTAAGACCGTTGCATCCTCTCTACCGCACGCCCCAGGCCCCACTGCGGATGCCCCTGATCATCCCCGCCTGGGCGCCGCACTGGCCTATATTCACCAGCATCTGGGCGAACCGCTGCCACTGCCGCTGCTTGCCGACCTGGTCCAGCTCAGCGTCGGAAGATTCGTGACCGTGTTCCGGCTGACGGTCGGAATGACGCCGCACCGCTACATCAGCCTGAAGCGCGTCCGGCACGCACAGTGGTTGCTCAGGCACGGCCACTCTCCAGCGCTGACGGCGCACGAGTGCGGCTTCTATGACCAGAGCCACCTGACGCGCTGCCTGAAGAGCGCCTGCGGCATGACGCCACGGCAGTTCCAGACGGCAAGTGCCCCGCTCCCCGCCGATATGGGCCGCAGCCCGCCAATGCCCAGGGCTCAAGTTGCCGATGGAAACAGGCGTTCGATCGGATAGTGCGTCTTGATGAAAGGCGACTTGATCACGATGAAGCTGAAGTACTTCTCGATCCCGATATTGCGCTCCAGCAGGCTTTCCATCAGTTCCTGGTAGTGGTTGACTCCACGGGTGATGAACTTGAGCAGGTAGTCATAGCCGCCGCTGACAAGGTGGCATTCGACGATCTCGTCCACCGCGCACACTGCCTTCTCGAAGCGCGCAAAGTCCTCGCGATGGTGGTCCTCCAGCGTGATCTCGGTGAACACCGTGAGAATATCGCCCAGCTTGTCCATCCGGATCTGGGCGCTGTATCCGCCGATATAGCCGGCCTGCTCCAGCCGCTTGACGCGAATCAGGCACGGGCTTGCAGAAAGACCCACGGCATCGGCGAGGTCCACGTTTGTCATGCGGCCGTTCTTTTGCAGCTGGGCAAGGATGCGGAGGTCGAGTCGGTCGAGTTTGATGGGGGCGGACATGGGCTTTCAAGACTGGAATGACTGGATCACATTGTCCCCGCATGGTTCAGCGGGGGCAATCGGGGCACGCCCGGAAAGTAAGGTTTCGCATCGCCTTTCAGTATCCTTTCGCACGGTCCACCAGCCCGATCAGGGGCTCACCGCGCTGCAGGCGGCGCAGATTGTCGAGTACGACCCGCGCAGCGGTGCCCGGCTGCGTCATGCTGGCAATATGGGGCGTGAGCCATACCCTGGGGTGGCGCCACAACGGGTGGCCGGCAGGCAGCGGCTCGGGGTGCGTGACGTCGAGAATGGCCTCGCCGATCTGCCCCGCATCCAGCGCGCCCTGCAGGTCGGCATCGTTCAGATGCTGCCCGCGCCCGACATGCACCAGCCCTGCCCCATGTGGCAGGGCGTCAAACACGCGGGCGCTCAATACTCCACTTGTTTCATCCGTCAGTGGCAGCAGGCAAACCAGGATATCGGTGCGGGCCAGGAACGCGTCCAGGGTCTGCGGGCCGGCATAGCACTGAACCCCTTCCAGGCTGTGCGGCGACCTTGCCCAGCCGGCACAGTCGAACCCGAACAGCCGCAGCCGCTCCAGCACGGCCTGGCCCAGCGAGCCCAGGCCAAGCACGCCTACGCGGCACTCGTGTGCCGCGCGCACCTGCAGGGGCTTCCAGGCTTCCTGCGCCTGCTGCCGCCGGTACGCCGGCATGTCGCGATGCAGCGCAAGGACCGAGAACACCACGTACTCCACCATCCCATCGACGATGCCGGGCTCGATCATCCGCACCAGCGGTACGTGCGCAGGCAGCGCGTCCAGGTCGAACTGGTCGATGCCGGCTCCGGTCGAAAAGAGTACCTGCAGGTTCGGGAACCGCTCTGCGATGCGGTCTGGCGCCTCCCAGGCTGCCAGGTAGCGGACCTTGTCGGGATCCCCGATTTCGGGCCAGATGCGGAAATCGATGCCAGGCGCCTCGCGCGCAAACACCTTGGCCCAGTCCCGGCCGCGCACGGGATCCGCCTTGTACAGAAATGTCGTGTCTTGATGCATTGTTTTATCCGAGGGCCTTGTCGGCCAGCGCAAAGGGAAGAAATGGTGCTGTTGGCGAAGCCGGGGTGCCGCGGGCCAGCACCGTCGCGTCGGCGACGTGCGCCAGGCCAATGCAGCCGAGCCAGTCCTCGAGTTCGCCATCGGCGTGGACGTCCAGGCGCAGCACGCGCCCGGTCACCAGGCCGGCCAGGTGCGCGATCATGGCCTTGGCCGACATCGCGCAGGGTGCGACCACGGGGCCGACCATCGCGCCGCGGCCAAAGCGCCGCAGGATCGCGAAGCCGCGGGGCCCGTCGGCGTGATCGATCACCACCGTGCCGATCGACTGGCTCAGCCAGGCCTGGATCAGGGACGGCCGTGCAACACCGCGGGCCCCCTGCTCCATCCCGACCAGAAGTTGCAGGTCATTGCGCCCGCCAGGCCGCAGGCGGCAGCCTTCAGGCAGCGCCATCAACGGTGCGGGCAACGCTTTACCCTCGTATTGATGCACCTCACCGATGCGCTCGAACCCCATGCGCGCGTAGAAGCGATGCAGCTTCCCGGGGGCGTGAAGCAGCACAGTGCGGCCTTCCAGGCCGGCACACAGCGCCTCCAGCAACAAGCTGCCAATGCCCCGCTCGCGGAAAGCCGGGGCGACGATAAGCAGTCCGACCGATGCGCCGCGCTCGTCCCATAGCCAGCGCATGCCGACACCGACAACCGCGCCGCCGACTTCGGCGACGCGGCCCTCGCCCATCTGGAACAGCCGCTTCCAGTCGCTGGGGCGGTGCGGCCAGCGTACATCTTCGGAAAGCGAAAGCGCGACGGGCAGATCGGACTGTGCCATCACGCGGATGGCTGGAAGCTGCGCGGAGTTCATTGCAGTAAGTGTCAGCGCCGGACGAAGCCAGAGAGCCCTGATGATGCGATGAACAGGCAAGGCCCGGATAGGAAAAATTTGCTACGTCGGATGGTGCACCGATGCAGTGCCACGCCTAGGGTAATCCCGAGGATTGTTGCGGTGCACATGCACGTACGCAGTGCGCATGGCAGGCAATGCCAAACCGCCCTCGCGAAACCGCAGGTTTTACTGCTACGGCCTGCAATACCCCACAAAGCCATCGGTCCCACATGCTTCAATGGCAGGGGATGACACATTGCGCGCCCGTGCTGCCAAAGCAAGAGCTTGCCCCGCGCCGCATGGTCGTGCGCTTTCACTTTCGCGATCCCCCGAACTCCGGCCCCCCAGGAGCTATTGCCATGTCAGACAAGAAGCCGCTCGACGGCCTCATCGGCCCTGCTGAATCCACGCGGGTCATAGCCGCCCTGCGCCATGGCGCCAGCCGGCGCGACATCCAGAGGTTCCGTATCTGGCTTGCCGCCTGATCCGGACTGGAAAGGAGAGACACCATGAACCTGTTCATCTTGCGTCTGCTGGCGCGGCGCATCGGTCTGGCGCTGATCTCGCTACTGGCCGTCTCGGCCATCGTCTTCGCCATCACCGCGGTATTGCCCGGCGATGCCGCGCAGGAACAGCTCGGCCAGGACGCC
>NZ_JBFTNF010000030.1:0-149580 GCF_056397345.1 Cupriavidus sp. 05N38 | reverse complement strand
CGCCAGCGGCGCGCCGGACACCCCGGCCGCGCCGGCCACGCGCGACACATTCGCCGCGCCCGCGGCCAGGCCCTGACCTGGCCGTTCAGCTGCCCGCGGGCCGCTTCATCCGGCACATCGACGGCATGCTCAGGTCCGGTCCCGGGGTCATGCTGTCGAAGCGAAAGCCGTACTGGGTGCCCTCCACGCCAACCTTGACCGTCTTGCCGTCCACCGGCGCGATGGTGGACACCACCTGGGGCAGCAGCAACTGGTGATCGCTCTTGCGCATCATCACTTCGCCGACCGCAGAGCGATACTGCATGCCTTCCAGCGCCAGCGCGATGCTGGCCGCTTCGTCGGACTGCGCGCGGCGCATCGCTTCGGTGAGCATCTGCACGGCGATCAGCACGCGCGGCGCGAAATACTCGCCGGCGGAGGTTTGCCGCACGCGCGCGGCAAGCGCGTTGAGCGCGGGGTCGTCGCCGTTGGGCAAGTATTCAGCCACCCAGGTCAGGTGTGCGTTCTTCGCCTGTGCCACCGCCGTGACCGTGCCCGGCGCGCCGCCGCCGCTGTGGTTGATGTAGTTCAGCTCATAGCCGGCGTCGCCGGCCGCCTTGACCAGCAGGCTCAGGTCCTGGCCCCAGTTGCCCGTGATCACGGTGTCGGCGCCGCTGGCCTTGATCATGCTGACATAGGGCGAGAAGTCCTTGACCCTGGCCATCGGGTGCAGCGCCTCGCCGACGAACTCCACGTCGGGCCGGACATTCGAGATCATCTGCCGGCCCAGTGCCGCCCACACGCGGCCCTGCGTGTAGTCCTGGTTCAGCAGGAAGACCTTGTGCATGGACTTGTCGCCGCGCGCGAAATTGGCCAGCGCGCGCATCTTCATGGCCGTGTTCGCCTCGGTGGAGAACAGCCAGAAACTGCAGCGCATGCCGGTCAGGTCGGGATCGAGCGAGGCGTAGTTGATGATCAGGACCCGCTGGCCGGGGTTGCGCTCGTTGTGGCGGTTGGCGGCTTCGGCCAGGGCGCTCACCACCGGCGAGCCCGAGGCGCCGGTGAAGATGATGCGTGCGCCGGCATCGATGGCGGCTTGCAGCGCGGTCAGGCTGGCTTGCGGAGACAGCTTGTTGTCAAAGGTGAGCAACTCGTAGTTGCGCCCCAGCGCGCCGCCCTGGGCATTGGCGTCGTCGAGCGCGAACTTCAGGTTGGCCAGGAAGATCTCGCCGACATTGGCCAGCGGGCCGGAGAGCTGGTCGATGAACGCGACCTTGATGGGTCCCGTGCCGGCCGCCGGCGCCTGCCGGACGTCCGGCTGCGCTGCCTGGGCATGTGCCTGCAGCGGCAGCGCGCCGGCCAGTGCGAATGCCGCCAACGCGGCCACGCGCCGCGCGATCCTGGCGGCTGCGCCGGCCAGGCGCATCAAATCATGAAGCATTGCCGATCCCCTCTCCCATTGCTTACCAGCGATATTACCGCTGCTCACCAGGTATCGATGAAACGGCGTGCCGGCGCCGCCTCCGCGCCGCGTACGGCCGGCACCGAAGCCAGGCCGCGCAGCAGCCACTGGCGCGTATCGGCGGGGTCGATCACCGCGTCGATTTCCAGGTGGCTCGCCATGTTGAGCGCGCGCCCGCGCTGGTACGCCGCATCCACCATGCGTGCGAACAGGGCTTCGCGCTCGGCCGGATCGGCCACCGCCTCCAGCTCCTTGCGAAAGCCCAGCCGGATCGACCCTTCGATTCCCATCGCGCCGAACTCGCCGCTGGGCCAGGCGGCGGTGAAGAACGGCGCGGCGAAGCTGCCGCCCGCCATGGCCTGCGCGCCCAGGCCGTAGCCCTTGCGCAGCACCACCGTGAAAAACGGCACGCGCAACGCGCCGGCCGTCACGAACAGGCGCGACACGTGGCGCACGGTGGCGGTCTTCTCGGCCTCCGGGCCCACCATGAAGCCGGGCGTATCGCACAGCGAGACGATGGGCAGGCCGTGCGCGTCGCACAGCTGCATGAAGCGGGCGGCCTTGTCGGCGGCCGCCGCATCGATGGCGCCGCCAAGGTGGCGCGGGTTGTTGGCGATGCAGCCGAAGGCCCGTCCTTCGATGCGGATCAGCGCGGTGATCATGCCGGTACCGAAGGCGGCGCGCAGCTCCAGCACCGAACCCTGGTCCGCAAGGGTTGCCAGCACGTGGCGCATGTCGTAGCTGCGCAGCCGGTTCTCGGGGATCGCGTGGCGCAGCGCGCGCGCGTCGCCCGCCTCCCACGCCGCCAGGTCGCCCTGGAAGTAGGACAGGTAGCGCTGCGCGGCTGCCACCGCGGCCGGCTCGTCGTCGACCAGGACATCGATCACGCCGTTGGGCGCCTGCACGCTGACCGGCCCGACCTCCTCCGGCGCGAACACGCCCAGGCCGCCGCCCTCGATCATGGCCGGGCCGCCCATGCCAATGGTGGCGTCGCGGGTGGCGATGATGACATCGGCGCAGCCGAGCAGCGCGGCGTTGCCGGCAAAGCAGCGGCCGGAGACGATGCCCACCAGCGGCACCTGGCCGGACAGCCGCGCGAACTGGATGAACGAGGTGCAGTCCAGCCCGGCCACCACCGGCATGTCGGTGTCGCCGGGGCGGCCGCCGCCGCCTTCGGCGAACAGCACCACCGGCAGCTGCCACTGGCGGGCCAGCCCCAGCATGCGGTCCAGCTTCTTGTGGCCGTAGAAGCCCTGCGTGCCGGCCAGCACCGTGTAGTCGTAGGCCAGCACCATGCAGCGGGCGTCCCCGGCTGGGACGTGCGCGGCATTGACGGTGCCGATGCCGGTGACGATGCCGTCGGCCGGCGTGGCGCGTTCCAGGTCTGCCACGCTGCGGCGCTGCCGCTGCGCGGCGATGGCCAGCGCGCCGTACTCGATGAAGGAGCCTTCGTCGCACAGCTGCGCGATATTCTCGCGCGCGGTGCGTGCGCCGCGGGCATGGCGCCTGGCCACTGCTTCGGGGCGCGCGGCATCGAGCGTCAGCGCCTGGCGCGCCAGCGCGTCGCGCAGGTCGGCGCGGATGTGGCCGGGGTCCAGCGCGGCGTCGGCTTCGTGCGCATGGTCTGCGCCCGCGTCGGCCGCCAGCACGATCACCGGCGCGCCGGCGCGCAGCACGTCGCCGGGCGCGGCCAGCACGCGCAGCACCTGGCCGGCCACCGGCGCCTCGAGCGGGTGCTCCATCTTCATCGCCTCGATGATGGCCAGCGTCTGGCCCCGCCGCACGATGTCGCCGGGCTGCACCTGCAGCGCGGCCAGGGCGCCGTCCATGGGTGCGCTGACGCGTTCGGCATCCTCGGGCAGGTCGTCGGGCAGGTCGTCGGGCGGTACGCTGTGCGCGGCCGGCGCGCCGCCGGCGTCGCCGAGCGCATGCAGCGCGGGATGGGTATCGCCGCCGGCCAGGGCCTGGACCGCCATGGCCGGGAGCGCGGCGTCGAGGTACTGGGTGTGGATGGCATTGCGGCGCACGTCGTCGCGCTGCAGCAGGTCCTGCAGCAGGCGGCGGTTGGTGTCGATGCCCTCGATGCGGAATTCGCACAAGGCACGGTAGGCCTGCGCCAGCGCGCGTTCGTAGTTGCCGCCGGGCTCGTGCACGATCAGCTTGGCCAGCAGCGAGTCGAAGCGCGGATTGACGCGCATGCCGGCGTGGCCGGCGCCATCCACCCGCACGCCCGGACCGCTGGGCGGCTCGTAGGCGCTGATGCGGCCGCTGGCGGGGCGCAGCTGGCCCCGCGCGTCGAGATGCTCGGCATTGATGCGCAGCTGCACGGCGATGCCGCGCGGCGCCGGGGGCCGGTCCAGCCCGAGCTGGGCCAGGCTCTGCCCGGCGGCGATGCCCAGCTGCACCTGGACCAGGTCCACGCCAGTGACCATTTCGGTGACGGTGTGCTCCACCTGCAGGCGCGGGTTGGCTTCCATGAACCAGAATTCGCCATGCTCGCCGAGCAGGAATTCGAAGGTGCCGATGCCGCGGTAGGCACTGGCGCGCGCGAGCGTGATCGCGGCCTGCGCCAGGCGCGCGCGCATGGCATCGTCCAGCGAGGGGCTGGGCGCCACCTCCAGCAGTTTCTGGTGGCGCCGCTGCAGGCTGCACTCGCGCTCGCCCAGCGCGATCACGCCGCCGGCCGCATCGGCCACCACCTGGATCTCGATATGGCGGGGCGCGTCCACGATGCGCTCCACATAGACCGCGCCATTGCCGAAGGCGGCCGTGGCTTCGGAGACGCAGCGGGCATAGGCTTGGCCGATCTCCTGCGCGGCGTGCACCGCGCGCATGCCGCGCCCGCCACCGCCCGCCAGCGCCTTGATCATCATGCCGGGCCGGGCGTCCTGCGCCTGCAGCGTGGCGAAGAACGCGTGCGCTGCCTCCTGCGTGGTCGGCCCCGTGGTGCCCGGCACGACCGGCACGCCGCATTCGCGGGCCAGCGCGCGTGCGCGTGCCTTGTCGCCAAACAGGCGCAGCACGTCCGGCGCCGGGCCCGTGAAGGCCAGGCCGGCATCCAGGCAGGCCTGGGCAAACTCCGCGTTCTCCGAGAGCAAGCCGTAGCCCGGATGGACCAGGTCGCAGTCGCTGCGGCGCGCGGCGGCCACCACCTGCCCGATATCGAGATAGGCGCGCGGGCCCGTGCCGGCCAGTGCGACTGCCTCGTCGGCCTTGCGCACATGGAGGGCGTCGCGGTCGTCCTCGCTGAACAGGGCCACGCTCTGCAGGCCGGCGCTGGCAGCCGCGCGCGCGATGCGGATGGCGATTTCGCCGCGATTGGCGATCAGTAGCTTGCGGAACGTCATGATGCGAAGGACCAGTTCGGGGGCGGGGAAGACGGGATGGGCATGGCAGTGTCAGCCGGGTTGCTCGAGCAACGGTGCCAGGTCCTGCTTGCGCACCTTGCCCGTGGCGGTGAGGGGCAGGGCGTCGACGATGCGTACCAGCGGCACCTTGTACACAGCCATATTGCTGCGGCACCACTGCACCAGCGCGGCTGCGTCGACGGTGCCGGCGGCTTCCGGCTTGAGCATGACGAAGGCGACCGGCAGCTGGCCACGGTCCTCGTCGGCGCGCCCCACCACGGCGGCGCCGAGGATGGCCGGGTGCTGGCCGAGCAGCGCCTCGATCTCGGCGGGGAACACGCTCATGCCATTGACCTTGAGCATCTCCTTGCGCCGGCCCAGGTAATGCAGGTAGCCGTGCGCGTCGATCAGGCCGATGTCGCCGGTGTGGAGCCAGCCGTTGCGCAGCGATTCGCGCGTGGCCCCGGGTTTGTTCCAGTATCCCTTGAGCAGGGTCGGCGTGCGCACGCACAGCTCGCCCTCGGCGCCGAGCGGCAGCAGCTCGCCGCTATCGAAGTCGCAGACCTTGAACTCGGTCCCGGGCACGGGCAGGCCGACGAAGATGGGCTGGGCGCGCAGGTCCAGGTCATCGTCCTGCATGCCATGGGTGAAGGTGTTGCAGGTCTGCGTCTCCGTCATGCCCCAGGCGCTTTCCGCAATGACCGAGCCGGTCAGCGCGTGCCAGGCGCGGCGGTAGGGCAGGTTGAGCTTCTTGACGAAGGAGGACACGCCCACATGGCGCAGCGAGCGCAGCTGGTATTGCGCCACGCGCGGGTGTTCCATCACCTCCACCGCGTTGTCGACCAGCATCGATGCGTTGGTGACGCGATAGCGCTGCACCGCCGCCATGAAGGTTTCGGGATCCCAGCGCGCCAGCAGCACCAGGGGGATGCCGAAGAAGGCGGGGAAGATCAGGCAGAGGTTTTCGCCGGCGATCCAGAATTCCGGGAAGAAGCCGAGCATCACAGTGTCGTCGGCGATCTCCAGCGAAACCGCGCCGAAGGCGGCCGCCATGTCCACCATATCGCCTTGCGTATGGATGCAGCCCTTGGGCAGGCCGGTGGTGCCGCCGGTGTAGTTGAGCGCGGCCGGCGCGTCGAGCGCGACCGGCGTGGTGGGCGCCGGATGCGTGCAGGCCGCCATCGCGGACAGCAAGGCGATGGCCCGGTCGCCGGGCTCGCACGGGCAGGGCGGCGCCTGCGCCATCGGCGGCAGCGGCAGCGTGGGCTCGGCCGGCAGCACTTCAGCGAAGCTGGTCGTGAACAGCAGCGAGAGCGGATCGTCCGCGCCCAGGGCCTCGCGCGTTTCGCGCACCAGCGGCACCAGCTGGTCGAGCGCGACCAGGGCGCTCGGCGTGCTGTCCGCGAGTGCGTGCCGCAGTTCGGCGTGCTGCGAGAGCGGGCTGACCGGCACGTAGACCGCGCCGAGCTTGAGGATGCCGAAGAAGACGACGTGGAACTGCGGGCAATTCGGCAGCAGCACCGCCACGCGGTCGCCGGCGCCGATGCCGTGCGAGGCCAGCAGCGCCGCGCAGCGGTCGCTTTGCGCGTCGAGTTCGGCGTAGCTGGTTTCGTGGCCGTAGAAGAGCACCGCCGGATGGCCGGGCCGCGTGCGGCCCCAGTGCCGCAGCATCTCCGTGAGCGGCCGCCGTCCCAGCGGGTACTGCGGGGCGCGCGGCAGGCGGGCGGGCCAGGCGCGCTGCCAGCGCGCGTGCAGGTCTGCCAGGTACGCGGTTTCGTCCATCGGCGGTGTCTCCTTATTGGGGCGCCAGGCCGGCCGGTCCTGGCGAAATCTACTCTTTGGTATATTTATGTACCCTTGGGTATGATGCTATTGGCATTGCCATCGTGCGTCAAGCGCGTACGCCAGCCGCGTACTCCCGTCGCGCGCGGCCGCGCCGGCCTTGTCCAAACCGATCGCGGGCCTTCCCGCCCGGCCCGCCATGCGAGAATCGCATCATGCCGACTGCACAGAAAACCGCTCCCGCCGAAGCCGTGCCGGACATCGCTCCGGACGCCATGCCCGCGCGCTCGCATATCGCCGAGCGCCAGGAGGCGCGCCGCCGCCAGATCCTCGATGCCGCCGCCCAGTTGTTCTATACCAAGGGCTACCCCGGCATGACCATGAACGACCTGTGCCGCGCGCTGGGCGTGACCAAGCCGGCGGTCTATTACTACTTCACAGACAAGTACGAAATCTTCGACATCCTGTGCCGCGAGTCGGCGCAGACCTGCCTGCCGGTCATCCGCGAGACCGCCGACCCCGCCCTGCCGGTGCGCGAGCGCCTGCGCGCATGCCTGCTGGAAATGGCGCGTCGCTGCATCGACTGCCATGTGCCCGCCACGCTGAGCTTTCGCGACAACCAGTACCTGCGCCCCGAAACGGTGGCGTGGCTGGGCAGCATGGCGCGCGCCTTCTACCGCGACCTCTATGCACTGCTGGAGGAGGGCAAGCGCGACGGCGTCTTCCACTACGGCGATGCGCGCGTGACCGCGCACGCGATCGGCAGCGTGGTCGGCTTCATGTACACCTGGCACGAGCCCGGGCGCATGAAGCCGCGGGCGCTGGCCGAGGAACTGGCCACCAATATGATGAAGATGGTCCTGCCGGTAAAAGCGTGACTAGGGAATTCCCGCGAGTGGCCCTGAACTGTGCGCTAGACTTCACGTCTTATGGTGTGCTACTTCCAGAGGACTTCATCTAACGTGTTGTCTTAACAGGGTCGCGCGTTTAGCATCTGTCGAAAATCGAACGACCATTCAGAAAACCAGGAGACGGTGCATGGAAAGAATTTGGCTGAAGAACTACCCGGCTGGCGTGCCTGCCGAGATCGATAGCAGCCAGTTCCGCTCGCTGGCCGCACTGCTGGAGGAGTCTTTCCGTACCTACGCCGGTCGCCGCGCCTTCGTCTGCATGGACAAGGCGATCACCTACGGCGACGTCGACCGTCTCTCGCGGCAGTTCGCCGCCTGGCTGCAGTCGCGCGGGCTCAAGCCCGGCGCGCGCGTGGCCATCATGATGCCGAACGTGCTGCAATACCCCGTGGTGCTGGCCGCGGTGCTGCGCGCCGGCTTCGTGGTGGTCAACGTCAATCCGCTCTACACGCCGCGCGAGCTCGAGCACCAGCTCAAGGACAGCGGCGCAGAGGCCATCGTCATCCTGGAGAACTTCGCCACCACGCTGGAGCAGGTGCTGCCCGCCACGCCGGTCAAGCATGTGGTGGTGGCCAGCATGGGCGACATGCTGGGAGGAGTGAAGGGCGCCATCGTCAATTTCGTGGTGCGCAACGTCAAGAAGATGGTGCCGGCCTGGGAGCTGCCCAACTGCGTGCGCTTCAACACCGTGCTGGAAGAGGGGAGCCGCATGCAGTTGCTGCCCGCCACCACCGGCCCCGACGACATCGCCTTCCTGCAGTACACCGGCGGCACCACCGGCATTTCCAAGGGCGCCGTGCTGCTGCACCGGAACATCGTTTCCAATGTGCTGCAGTCCGAGGCCTGGATGCAGCCGGCGCTGGCCAAGGGCGCGCCGATCGACCAGGTGGTGACCATCACCGCGCTGCCGCTGTATCACATCTTCGCGCTGACGGTCTGCTGCCTGCTGGGCATGCGCAGCGGCGGCCTGAGCGTGCTGATCCCCAATCCGCGCGACATCCCCGGCTTCATCAAGGAGCTGCAGAAGTACAAGTTCAATATGTTCCCGGCGGTCAACACGCTGTACAACGCCCTGATCAACAACCCGGAGATCGACAAGGTCGATTTCTCCGGCCTGCGGGTGGCCAACGGCGGCGGCATGGCGGTGCAGGAGGCGGTGGCCAAGAAATGGCTGGCCCGGACCGGCTGCCCGATCATCGAAGGCTACGGCCTGTCCGAGACGTCGCCCTCGGCGACCTGCAACCCGACCGACACCGACGCCTTCTCCGGCACCATCGGCCTGCCGCTGCCGTCGACCGACATTGCCATCCGCGACGACGACGGCCGCGACGTGCCGCTCGGCCAGGCCGGCGAGATCTGTCTGCGCGGCCCGCAGGTCATGGCAGGCTACTGGAACCGCCCCGACGAGACCGCCAAGGTCATGACGCCGGACGGCTTCTTCAAGACCGGCGACATCGGCGTGATGGACGCGCGCGGCTATACCAAGATCGTCGACCGCAAGAAGGACATGATCCTGGTGTCCGGTTTCAATGTGTACCCGAACGAGATCGAAGGCGTGGTCGCCGAGTGCCCGGGCGTGCTGGAAGTGGCCGCCGTGGGCGTGCCCGACGAGCACTCCGGCGAAGTGGTCAAGCTGTTCGTGGTCAGGAAGGATCCGGCGCTCACCGAAGCCGAGCTGATCTCTTTCTGCAAGGAGCGGCTGACCGGCTACAAGCGGCCCAAGTACGTGGAGTTCCGCGGCGAGCTGCCCAAGACCAATGTGGGCAAGATCCTGCGCCGCGAGCTGCGCGACAGCCGCCAGGCGGCGTAAGCCAGGCACAGCAACGCGCAACGGCCTCCCGCAGGGGAGGCCGTTGCGCGTTTGGGGGCGCAGGCCCGGGACGCGGGCTGCGCCCGCGCTCAGCATTCGGACGAAGGCACCATCCGCGGGACCGGCGTGCCGTCGGGATAGATCAGGCGCACGCACGCGCCAGGATCGAGCCCCGGTGCGGCCGGGCCGTTGACGGTGTCGACCGTGCCATCCTCGGTCGTTACCTTGTACTGGTAAAGGTCGACCTGCTGCCTCGGCTGCGGGTGGAAGAGCTGGTTCAGGTTGACCGCGACGCCGACGCTGGCGGCGCCACCGTTCCAGCCCCCGCCATTCGCCGCCGCCACGCTCACGGACGAATCGAAGGCGCCGGGGCCCGGGGCGTCCATGGTGCCCACCGCGGTCTTGGCGCTGATATGCCCCAGCTTGATGGTGTAGGCGAGCGCCTCGATCTTCGGCTGCGCGGGCGTGCCCTGGCAGGCGGCCACCAGCAGCAACGGCATCAGGCATGCCGCCAGCGGCACGCAAAGGCGGCGCGCTTGCGGCCCGCAGCGCGGCGTGCTCATGCGCTTGCCAGCCCGGTCTTGAGGCGGCCCAGCAGGCGGAACAGGGCGCGCCGGTCGGCCTGCGGCAGGCCGCCGAACAACTGCTCGATCCAGTCTTCGTGCGCACGCGCCATCTTGGAGAACGCCGCGCGCCCGGCCGGCGTGAGGCGGATCAGGTAGGCCCGGCGGTCGCTCGGCAACGCCTCGCGCGATACCAGGCCTTCTTGCTGGAGCTGGTCTGTGATGCCGGTGACATTGCCGCCGGTGACCATCATGCGGCGCGACAGCTCGCCCATCTTGAGGCCTTCGGGGTGGCGGTCCAGTTGCGCCATCAGGTCGAAGCGCGGCAGCGTGCAGGCGAAATCCTGCCGCAGCCGCGAACGGATATCGGCCTCCACCAGGTTGGTGCAGGTCAGCAGCCGCAGCCACAGGCGCAGGCCATCGTGGCTGGCATCGTCGGCTCGGGTTTCGAGATCGACCGGCGGCTCATCGGCGCCGGCCTTGACGGCGATCTCGGCGGCAGTAGTGGTGGGCATCGCGGCAGGCAGGTTGTTTGATGCCTCAAGTATATGCGCTCGCGCGCCGGGCGGGTCCGGACTGAGGGTTCAGTCCACCTTGGCGCCCGAGTCCTTGACGACCTTGGCCCACTTTGTGTGCTCGGCGCGGATGAATGCCGCGAACTGCTCCGGCGTATTGCCGACCGGGTCCGCACCCTGCGCCTGAAGTTTGTCGCGCACGGCCGGCGTGGCCAGCGAGCGCGCCACTTCCTGCTGGATGCGCGCGACGATCTCGTGCGGCGTGCCGGCCGGCGCCAGCAGGCCGAACCAGGAGCTGGCTTCGTAGCCCGGCAGCTTGGCCGCTTCGGCCACGGTGGGCACGCCGGGCAGCGCCGGCGACGGCCTGGCACTCGTCACCGCCAGCGCCTTGAGCTTGCCGGCCTTGATCAGCGACATCGACGACGGCAGGTTGTCGAACATGAGCTGCATGGTGCCGCCGGCCAGGTCGGTCAGCGCCGGGCCGCTGCCCTTGTACGGGAAATGCACCATGAAGGTTTTCGTCTGCGTCTTGAACAGCTCGCCGGCGAGGTGGATGGAGGTGCCATTGCCGCTCGATGCCATGTTGAGCTTGCCGGGATTGGCGCGCGCGTAAGCGATCAGGTCAGGGACGCTGTTGATGCGGTTCTGCTGCGCGAAGGCCGGGTTGACCACCAGCACATTGGGGACCGATGCCACCTCGGTGATCGGCGCGAAATCCTTGATCGGGTCGAACGGCAGCTTGCCGTACAGGGACTGGTTGATGCCGTGCGTGCCCACCGTGCCCATCAGCAGCGTGTAGCCGTCGGGCGCGGCCTTGGCGACGATGTCCGCGCCGATATTGCCGCCGGCGCCGGGGCGGTTGTCCACCACCACGTTCCAGCCTTGCAGCTTGGACAGTTCGGCCGCCACCGCGCGCGCCAGGATGTCCGTGGTGCCGCCGGCCGAGAACGGCACCACGAGGCGGATCGGCTTGTTGGGATAAGGGTCGGCGGCATGCGCGGGCGCGACGCCGGCAAGCAGCGCAAGGCATGCGCTGGCGGCGCTGGCAAGCAGCATATGGGTCGCGCGGCGGCGGGGGCGGTGCATGGTGTCTCCTGGTTGGTCGGGCTGCGGCCGCGCGGTGGCTGCCGAAGGCTTGTGCATTCTAGTGCCCGCCGGCGGAGGTGCCGATGAGGTGATGCCCTAGTCCGCCGCCATGAAAAAAGGCACCCGAAGGTGCCTTTGCAAAAGCCGCGTGGATGCGTTTAGAACTTGTGGCGGATGCCCAGGCCCACGCCCACCATGGTGGTCTTGCCGTTGCCCGGGAAGTAGCCGTTGGCAAAGCTGATGGCCGAGGTGTCGAAGTTCAGGCCGGCATTCTTCGAGAATGCGGTCGTCAGGTAGACGTCCGTGCGCTTGGACAGGTTGTAGTCGGCGATGAAGGAGACCTGCCACGGGTTCTTCACGTTGACGCCGGCGAGGTTCTTCACGTCGTCGTAGTTGTACTGCAGCGTCAGGCCCAGGGCCGGCAGGACCTGGTAGTTGGCGCCGATCCAGTAGTAGTCGTCGCGCAGGACCGTGGCGCCGGTCGGTGCCTTGGACTGACCCCAGCGATAACCGCCCATGATCTTGGCCGGGCCGAAGGCGTAGCTGCCGGCCACCGCGGCCTTCTTGAACGTGCCGGTGTTGCCAGTCGCGTCCAGGGTCGGGTTGTACTGGTCGTAGGCGATGGTCGCGCCGAACGGGCCGGCGGCATAGGCCACGCCGGCACCGTAGCCGGAGTCACGGCGGAATTGCCCCGGCACTTCGCCGCCACCGGCCACGCCGTTGCCGAAGGTCCAGTGCGCGATCGCGGTCACCGGGCCGAACACGCCCGTGTACTTGGCGGTGTTGTCCGAGCGGAAGTTCAGGCCGAGCTGGGCCACCACCGGTTCATACTGGGTTGCGTAGCCGCTGGGCGAGAAGTTGGCCAGCAGGTCGAACAGGGTGGTGTACTGGCGGCCGAAGGTGAAGCGGCCGACCTGGGCGCTTTCGATACCCACGTAAGCCTGGCGACCGAACAGGCGGCTGCCTTGCTGCGACTTGCCGTCATCGAGGCCGAAACCGCTTTCGAGCACGAACAGCGCCTTCAGGCCACCGCCCAGGTCTTCCACGCCGCGCAGACCCCAGCGCGAGCCGGACAGGCCGCCGGACGTCAGGCGGTATGCGTTGTCGCCCGGGCCGGCATTGAAGCCATTGGCAGCCGTAGGCACTTGCGTACCCAGGTGGCTGACGTATTCGAGGTTCATGTCGACAACGCCGTACAGTGTCACGCTCGACTGGGCCTGCGCCGCGCCAGCAAGAAGGCCAAGGGCCGCCAACGCGAAAAGCGATTTTTTCATGCTCGATGATCTCCACGTAAGAATTATTGGTGTGGTCAGCGGAGAAACCTCCTGAGTCTCCATTCGCCCGCTTACCCAACTTCGTCAGAAGTTGCCAAGTACTGTAACAAACCACCTCCGTTTCACAATCGGGTTCGCTGCCCTTGTCAGCTTTTCACAACTCAGGGTTTTGGAGTATCGGATCCGCGACAGGCGAGGCACCTGCAGGCCCAGGCGCGGCGCGGCCTGCAGGGCGGTCACGGTACAATGCGGGAAATCCCGAGGGTGAATCCACGCAGGTCCGGACCTTGTGCCGGCAGCGTCGAAGGACACGCCCGGAAGCCATCACGAGTGCATGCATCCATGGATAACTTGATTCGCGAATTCGATGTGGCCCTGCGCGCGATCGCGGGCGTGACCCGGGCCAGCCGGGACAATCCCGCGGCGGGCCTGGCGCCGGAAGGCGACCCGCTCGACGAGAAAGAGCGCCGCCACGTGGCCGGGCTCATGCGCATCAACCATGTCGGCGAGGTTTGCGCGCAGGCTCTCTACCAGGCGCAGAAGCTGACCGCCCGGACCCCGCAGGTGCGCGCGCAGATGGACGAGGCCGCGCGCGAGGAAGAAGACCACCTCGGCTGGTGCGCCGAGCGCCTGCGCGAACTGGGCTCGCGCACCAGCCTGCTCAACCCGCTCTGGTACGCCGGCGCGTTCGCCATCGGCTGGGCCGCCGGCCGCGCGGGCGACCGCGTCAGCCTCGGCTTTGTGTCCGAGACCGAGAACCAGGTCGAGCAGCACCTCAATGGCCATCTCGGGCAGATCCCTCCCGCCGACCTGCGCTCGCGCGCGATCCTGGAGCAGATGCGCGACGACGAAGCGCGCCACGGCGCCGCCGCCCGGGATGCCGGCGGCATGCCGCTGCCTGCGCCGGTGCGCGCGATGATGCGGGCCGCGTCCCGCGTCATGACCACGGCCGCCTACCGCATCTGACCGGCCGGCAGGGCGAGAGGCGCCCGGCGATGTCGCCCGCCCCCGGCGTCGGGCCCCCGCTTACGCAGGGTAGACGACAAAACGTTGTATCCTTCCATCGGTCCCGCGAGGCTGATTTTCGTGCTGCAGGCAGTTCCTTCCCCGGTTGTTCTCAGGTGGTTTCTCTGCTTTCCTCCATAAGATCTTCATTTCATTAGGGATTCACTTTTTCGGTGCGTGAAGAGTGCGTGCTAAGTCATTGTTCTGATTAAAAAAACCCGGTTTGTTGCCTTGCGGCGAGCCTTGACCCGCCAAATCGCTTCCTCTAAAGTGGGAAATAGTGTGAGGAAGTGTATTTTTGTGTGAAAAAGCGGGCTGGCCGTGGGATCATCCCCCAAACGTCGGCTTTACGGGGTTTACACGCCAGCCGGCGTAGATCGGTTGGCGCGGATCGGGAGCAAGCTTGTTTCAGGGCGCATCGGCGCTGTCACTGGATGCCAAGGGCCGGATGTCCATCCCGGCGCGGCACCGTGAAGCGCTGCAACAGCAGGCCGAGGGCCGGGTAACGCTGACAAAGCACCCGGACGGCTGCCTGCTGCTGTTTCCACGCCCTGAATGGGAAAACTTCCGTGCCCGCATCGCTGCCTTGCCGATGGACGCGCACTGGTGGAAGCGCATCTTCCTGGGCAACGCGGCGGATGTCGACATGGACGGCGCGGGCCGGGTGCTGATCGCGCCCGAGCTGCGTGGCGCCGCCCTGCTCGACAAGGAAGTCATGCTGCTTGGAATGGGCAGCCATTTCGAAGTCTGGGATGCCGCAACCTACGCCGCCAAGGAACAGCAGGCGATGGCGCAGGGCATGCCGGATGCATTGAAGAACTTCTCTTTCTGACGAGGTCATGAGCTCAACCCAATCGCCGGGGACCACCGCCCTGCGCCATCGCACCGTGTTGCTGGACGAGGCTGTCGAAGCCCTGGTCTGGCGGCCGGATGGCGTCTATGTGGACGGCACCTTCGGCAGAGGGGGGCACAGCCGGGCAATACTGGCCCGGCTGGGGCCGGCCGGGGCACTGGTGGCCTTCGACAAGGATCCGGCAGCAATCGCAGAGGCGGGCACCATCGAGGATGCCCGCTTCTCCATTGAGCACACCAGCTTCGCCGACATGGCCGAGCGGCTGGCGGGCCGCGGCAAGGTGACCGGGATATTGCTCGACCTGGGGATCAGCTCGCCCCAGATCGACGACGCGCAGCGGGGGTTCTCCTTCCGCTTCGAGGGACCGCTGGACATGCGCATGGACACCACGCGCGGCATCACCGCCGCGCAGTGGCTGGCGCAGGCGGAAGAGCACGACATCGCGAGGGTGATACGGGACTATGGGGAAGAACGGTTTGCTGTACAGATTGCAAAGGCGGTTGTTGCTCGCAGGAGCGAACCCGGCCATGGCGGACCGCTCACCACTACTGCCGAGCTTGCCGCGCTCGTGGCGAAAGCCGTCAAAACACGCGAGAAGGGTCAGGACCCTGCGACCCGCACCTTTCAGGCTCTACGGATTCACGTCAATCAAGAGCTTGCGGACCTCGAAAGCGGGCTGAGCGCGGCGTACGACTTGCTGCAGACCGGGGGGCGGCTGGTGGTGATCAGCTTTCATTCGCTCGAGGACCGCATCGTCAAGCGGTTCATGCAGGCACACGCCCGTCCGCAGCAGGATGCCGATCCGGCCCTGCGCCGCGCGCCGCTGCGCGCTGACCAGTTGCCGCAGCCCACGCTGAAGCTGCTTGGCCGGGTCAAGCCGGGCGCCGAGGAAATCGCCGCCAACCCGCGCGCGCGCTCCGCCGTGATGCGCGTGGCCGAGAAGCTGCCGGCGAGCGCGCCCGCACAGGCTGGCCGCGCATGAACCGCCTGACCTTCTTCCTGCTCGCCGCGTTGATGCTGTGCGCGCTCTCGCTGGTGAGCGCGCAGCACCAGGCGCGCACGCTGTTCGTCGCCTTCGAGCGCGCCCAGGCGGAAGAAAAGCAGCTCGACATCGACTGGTCGCGCCTGCAGTACCAGCAAAGCGCGCTCGGCAAGAGCGCGCGCATTGCCGATGCGGCCCGCGCCCAGCTCAAGATGACGCCGGTCCTTCCCGGCAGGACCCAATACCTGGCCGGCGTGGTGCTCGAGCCTCAGCCGGCCGCAACCGCGGCCGCGACGGCGGCCTCGGCGCCCGAGGGGAGCAAGCCATGACCATCGCCCGGCCTTCGCAGCACGCCCAGCGCGGCCAGCCCCGCGGCAATGCCTCGCGTCCGCGCAGCGGCCAGTTCGCGGCCAGCCCCGTGCTCGGCCTGCGCTTGCCGATGTGGCGCTCGAAGATGGTGGTGTTCATGATGTTCGCCGCCTTCGTCGCGCTGGCTGCGCGCGCGCTGTGGATCCAGGGGCCGGGCAACCAGTTCTACGAAGCCGAAGGCAAGAAGCGCTTCCAGCGCACGCTGGAGCTGCCCGCCACGCGCGGCAAGGTCCTCGACCGCAACGGCCTGGTGCTGGCCACCAGCCTGCCGGTCAAGGCCATCTGGGCGGTCCCCGAAGACGTGCCCGACGAGATCGACGCGGACAAGATCCGCCAGCTGGGCAAGCTGCTCGACATGAGCGACAAGGAACTGCGCCGCAAGTTTACGGAAGACAAGAGCTTCGTCTACCTGAAGCGCCAGGTGCTGCCCGATGCCGCGGACAAGATCGCCGAACTCAAGATCGACGGCATCCACCAGACCCGCGAGTACAAGCGCTTCTACCCAGAAGGCGAGGCGATGGCGCACATCGTCGGCTTCACCAACGTGGAGGACCGCGGCCAGGAAGGCGTGGAGCTCGCGCGCGAGCCCGTGCTGGCCGGCAGGTCCGGCGCGCGCCAGGTGATCAAGGACCGCCTTGGACGCGTGGTGGAGGACGTCGGCATCCTCAAGACGCCGCGCGATGGCGAGGACCAGCAGCTCTCCATCGACGCCAAGATCCAGTACCTGGCCTTCAACGAGGTCAAGGCCATCGTCGAGCGCAGCAAGGCCAAGGCGGCCAGCGCGGTGGTGCTCGACGCGCAGACCGGCGAGGTGCTGGCGCTGGCCAACTGGCCGACCTACAACCCCAACGACCGCACCCGCCTGTCCGGCGAGCAGCTGCGCAACCGCGTGCTGACCGATACCTTCGAGCCGGGGTCGATGATGAAGCCGATCACGATCGGGCTGGCCCTGCAGCTCAAGCGGGTGACGCCGTCGACGGTATTCGCCACCACCGGCAAGTTCAACTATGAAGGCGCCACCATCAGCGACACCCACAACTACGGGGCGCTGACCGTGGCCGGCATCATCCAGAAATCCAGCAACATCGGCACGACCAAGATCTCGATGCTGCTCAAGCCGCAGGAGATGTGGGACATGTTTACCAGCGTGGGCCTGGGCCAGGCGCCCAAGCTCGGCTTTCCCGGCGCGGTCGCCGGCCGGGTGCGTCCGTTCAAGAGCTGGAGGCCGATCGAACAGGCCACCATGTCCTACGGCTACGGCCTGTCGGTGTCGCTGTTCCAGATGGCGCACGCCTATACGGTGTTCGCCCATGACGGCGAGCTGATCCCGGTCACCATGTTCCGCAACAACGGCCCGGTCACCGGCGAACGCGTGCTGTCTCCCGAAGTGGCCCGCCAGGTGCGTGGCATGCTCGAGACCGTGACCGCGCCCGGCGGCACCGCGCCCGAGGCCCAGGTGATGGGCTACCGGGTCGGCGGCAAGACCGGCACCGCCTACAAGCACGTCGGCCGCGGCTACGACCGCAGCAAGTACCGCGCCTCGTTCATCGGCCTGGCGCCGATGTCCAACCCGCGCATCATCGTGGCCGTGAGCGTGGACGAGCCCACCTCGGGCAGCCACTATGGCGGCGCCGTCGCGGGTCCGGCATTCGCCGCCATCACCGGCGGCACGCTGCGGGCGCTCAATGTGCAGCCCGATTCGCCGATCCGCCAGCTGGTGGTGAGCGACAAGGTCCAGGAAAGCGAGCCGTGGAGCGCGACACAATGAGCCGGCAACTGCTTCCCCTCGAAATCGCCGCCCAGGCTGCCGATGCGCTGGCCTGGCTGCGCCGGCACGCGCCGGCCGGCGCCAGGCTCACGGGTGACACGCGCCGGCTGACCCAGGGCGATGTCTTCTTCGCCTACGTGCTGGGCAACCAGCGCCTGTCGACCGACGCGCGCCCGCATATCGCCCAGGCCATCGCGCGCGGCGCCAGCGCCGTGATCTGCGAGGCCGACGGCTTCGACTGGCCGCATGGCGAGGCGGTGCCGCACCTGGCCGTGTCCGGCCTGCACCAGCTTGCGGGCCCGATCGCGGCCGGCTGGTACGGCAATGACACGCGCGACCTGGCCGTGACCGGCATCACCGGCACCAATGGCAAGACCTCGTGCGCGCAATGGCTGGCGCGGCTGCTGCAGGCAACGGGCAAGCCCTGCGCCACCATCGGCACGCTCGGCACCGGCTTTCCGGACGCGCTGGTCGCCACCGGCTTCACCACGCCCGACGCGGTGCAGCTGCAGGACAGCCTGGCCGGACTGCACGGCGCCGGCGCGCGCGCGGTGGCGATGGAAGTGTCGTCGCACGGCCTCGAGCAGGGCCGCGTGGCCGGCACGCACTTCGCCGTGGCGGTGCTGACCAACCTGACGCAAGACCACCTGGACTACCACGGCACCATGGCCGAGTACGAGGCAGCCAAGGCGCTGCTGTTCCAGTGGCCGGGCCTGCGCGCCGCCGTGATCAATCGCGACGATGCCATGGGCGCCCGCCTGCTGGCCGGCCAGCAGGCCGCCACGCAGGTGATCGAGTACGGCGTCGACGGCCCCGCGGCGGCAACACGCAAGGGCGGCCAGTGGCTGCGCGCCAGCGGCGTGCGCGCCACCGCCGCCGGCACCGCCTTCCATGTGGACGGCAGCTTCGGCAGCGCCGACATCGCCACGGCGATGATCGGCGGCTTCAACGTCAGCAACCTGCTCGCCGTGCTCGGCGCGGCCCTCGCCAACGGCATCGCATGGCAAGCCGCCGTCGATGCGCTGCGCGGGCTCAGGCCGGTCGACGGCCGCATGGAATTGTTCGGCGGTGGCCAGGACGGCCCGCTGGCCGTGGTCGACTACGCCCATACGCCCGACGCGCTGGAAAAGACCCTGGCGGCGCTGCGCCCGGTGGCGCAGGCCCGCGGCGGCCGGCTGTGGTGCGTGTTCGGCTGCGGCGGCGACCGCGATCCGATCAAGCGCCCGCTGATGGGCGCGGTGGCCGAGCGCCTGGCCGACGATGTCGTGCTGACCAGCGACAACCCGCGCAGCGAGGACCCGCTGGATATCCTGGACGCCATCGCCGACGGCATGGATGACCGCGGCCGCGCCCACCTGATCGAAGACCGCGCCGCCGCCATCCTCTACGCCATCAGGCACGCCGCCGCGGCGGACGTGGTGCTGGTGGCCGGCAAGGGACACGAGGCCACCCAGGAAGTGCACGGCCGCAAGCGGCCGTTCTCCGATCGCGAGCATGTCCGGCTGACGCTGGGTACGCGCGGGGTGTCGGCATGAACCAGAACATGATGACCAATCTGCAGCAAGCCGCCGGCTGGATCGCCGGCGCGCGCGTTTGCGGCCCCGCCGATGCGGGCGCGCGCAGCTTTTCGCGCGTGCTGACCGACAGCCGCACGGTCCAGCCCGGCGACCTGTTCGTCGCGCTCAGGGGCGAGCGTTTCGATGCCCACGATTTCCTGGCCGATGTGGCCGCGCGCGGTGCCGCCGCGGTGCTGGTGGAGCGCGAGCCCGACGCGGCCCTTGGCCTGCCGGCCATCGTGGTGCCCGACACGCGCCTGGCGCTGGGCGAGCTGGCCGCGGGCTGGCGCCGCCGCTTCGGCCTGCCCGCCGTGGCCGTGACCGGCAGCAACGGCAAGACCACGGTCAAGGAAATGATCGCCGCGATCTTCGCGGCGGCGGTAGGGGAGGGCGCCCGCTTGGCCACCGGCGGCAACCTGAACAACGACATCGGCCTGCCGCTGACGGTGCTGCGCCTGTGCGCGGCGCACCGGCTGGCCGTGCTCGAGCTGGGCATGAATCATCCCGGCGAGACTGTCTACCTGGCCAGCATCGCCCAGCCCACCGTGTCCGTGGTGACCAATGCCCAGCGCGAGCACCAGGAATTCATGGTGAGCGTTGAGGCCGTGGCGCACGAACATGCGGCGGCCATCGCGGCGCTGCCCGCCGACGGCGCGGCGGTATTCCCGCTCGACGCCGAGGGCGGCGGCGCGCATGCCGGCGTCTGGCGCCAGGCGGCCGGCACGCGGCGCGTGCTGTCGTTCGGCCTCGACGCGAACGCCGATGTCCGCGCCGACGTGCGCCTGGACGACGGCGTGCAGGTGATGCAGGTCAGCGCGCCGGGCGGTGCCTTCGAGGTCCGCCTGTCGGTGCTGGGCACGCATAACGTACGCAACGCGCTGGCGGCGATCGCCTGCGCGCTGGCGGCCGGTGTCAGCCATGAGGCGATCCAGGCCGGCCTGGGCGGGTTTGCGGCGGTCAAGGGCCGCCTGCAGGTCAAGCACAGCACCGGCGGCACGCTGGTGATCGACGATACCTACAACGCCAATCCGGATTCCGTGCGCGCCGCCATCGACGTGCTGGCCGGGTTTGCCGCGCCGCGCCTGCTGGTGCTGGGCGACATGGGCGAAGTGGGCGACCAGGGCCCGGCCTTCCACGCGGAGATCGGCGCCTACGCCGCCACGCGCGGCATCGAGGCCTTGTGGGGTACCGGCGCCGCCATGACCGACGCAGTGCGTGCCTTCGGCGCGCAGGGCGGCGGCCAGGCACGGTATTTCGACAGCGCCGAAGCGCTGGCGGACACGCTGGCGCAAGACAAGGATGGCACCGTGGCCAGGGCGGGCGCGGTATTGGTGAAGGGGTCGCGTTTCATGCGCATGGAACGGATGGTGGATGCGCTGGTCGCAGACACGTCCGCGCGTAAAGCGTGACCGATGGTTAGCAAGGCTTGACCAGGCGGTTTCAAGCTGTCTCAGACAATCTCAAGCAATCGTAAGTCCCGGCGCCGCCGGGCGGTTGTCGAAAGGAATACGGAACACGATGTTATTGGCTCTGGCCCAGTGGCTGCAAAACGACTACAGCTTCCTGCGGGTCTTCAACTACCTGACCTTCCGCGCGGTGATGGCCAACCTCACCGCGCTGTTGATCGGCCTCGGCCTCGGCCCGTGGGTGATCCGCAAGCTGACCGAGCTGAAGATCGGCCAGGCGGTGCGCACCATCGGTCCGCAGTCGCACCTGGTCAAGGCCGGCACGCCCACCATGGGCGGCGTGCTGGTACTGGTGTCGATCGCCATTTCGACGCTGCTGTGGTGCGACTGGGGCAACCGCTTTATCTGGGTGGTGATGCTGGTGACCTTCGGCTACGGCGCGATCGGCTGGGTGGACGACTACCGCAAGGTGGTCTATCGCGACCCGCGCGGCATGTCGAGCCGCGAAAAGTTTTTCTGGCAGACCCTGATCGGCCTGGTGGCCGCGGTCTACCTGGCGTTCTCGGTGTCGGAAAGCAGCAATGTGCGGGTGTGGGACCTGTTCCTGGGCTGGGTCGAAGGCGGCCTGTCGCTGGACATGCCCTACAAGTCCAACCTGATTGTGCCGTTCTTCAAGGAAGTGAGCTATCCGCTGGGCGTGGCCGGCTTCATCGTGCTGACCTACCTGGTGATCGTGGGTTCGAGCAATGCCGTGAACCTGACCGACGGCCTGGACGGGCTGGTGATCATGCCGGTGGTGCTGGTCGGCAGCGGGCTGGGTATCTTCGCCTACGTCATGGGCAGTTCGGTCTACAGCAAGTACCTGCTGTTCCCGCATATTCCCGGGGCGGGCGAGTTGCTGATCTTCTGTTCGGCGCTGGCGGGGGCGGGCCTGGCCTTCCTCTGGTTCAACGCCCACCCTGCCCAGGTCTTCATGGGCGACGTGGGCGCGCTGGCTCTGGGCGGCGCGCTCGGCACGGTGGCCGTGATCGTGCGTCAGGAGATCGTGCTGTTCGTGATGGGCGGCATCTTCGTGGTGGAAACGCTCTCGGTGATGCTGCAGGTCACGTGGTTCAAGATCACCAAGCGGCGCTACGGCGAGGGCCGGCGGCTGTTCAAGATGGCGCCGCTGCATCACCACTTTGAATTGTCGGGCTGGAAAGAGACGCAGGTGACGGTGCGCTTCTGGATCATCACCATGCTGCTCGTGCTGATCGGGCTGTCGTCGCTGAAGCTGCGCTGACGCGGCGGCTTTATCCAGACGGAATCAACGTAATTACACAAAGGGCGGAATACGAAGTGTTTGGCGAGTTGCAGAAACCTCATGTGCTGGTGCTGGGCCTCGGCGAATCGGGGCTGGCGATGGCGCGCTGGTGCGGCCAGTACGGCGCCCCCGTGCGCGTCGCGGACACGCGCGAGGCTCCCGCCAACCTGGTCTTCCTACAGGCCGAGCTGCCTTCGGCGCAATTCATCGGCGGCGCGTTCGGCATGGCGCTGCTCGACGGCATCGGCCTGGTGGCGATCAGCCCCGGCCTGTCGCCGGCCGAGCCCGCCACTGCCGCGCTGCTGGCGGCGGCGCGCGAGCGCGGCATCCCGGTGTGGGGCGAGATCGAGCTGTTCGCCCGGGCGCTGGCCCACCTGCGGGCCGAGTCCGGCTACGCCCCCAAGGTGCTGGCGATCACCGGCACCAATGGCAAGACCACCACGACGGCGCTGACCGGCCGCCTGGTCGAGCGCGCCGGCAAGACGGTGGCGGTGGCCGGCAATATCAGCCCGTCCGCGCTGGACAAGCTGGCCGCGTGCATCGCCTCGGCCACGCTGCCCGAAGTCTGGGTGCTGGAGCTGTCCAGCTTCCAGCTGGAAACCACGCACACGCTGGCGCCGCATGCGGCCACGGTGCTCAATATCACGCAGGACCATCTCGACTGGCACGGCAGCATGGAAGCCTATGCCGCGGCCAAGGCGCGCATCTTCGGCGCGGCTCCCGCGCCCGGCGAGCCCGGCTGCCTGCAGGTGCTCAACCGCAACGACCGCCTGAGCATGGAGATGGCCCGCCGCGGCACCGCGCCCGTCACGTTCGGCACCGACCTGCCCGAGACACCAGGCAGTTTCGGCGTGCTGCGCGAGGGTGGCATGCCCTGGCTGGTGATCGCCGAAGCCGACAGCGAGGCCGAGGGCGAGAACAAGCCGCGCCGCCGCAAGGCCGCCGCCACCGAGGCCGAGTCCGCGGTGCCGGTGCGCCACAAGCGCCTGATGCCGGCCGACGCGCTGCATATCCGCGGCATGCATAACGCCACCAACGCCATGGCCGCGCTGGCGCTGTGCCGCGCCCTCGACCTGCCGCTCAATGCGCTGCTGCACGGCCTGCGCGAATATCGCGGCGAGCCGCACCGCGTGGAGTGGGTCGCCACGGTGGACGACGTCGAGTATTTCGATGACAGCAAGGGCACCAACGTGGGCGCGACCGTGGCCGCGCTGTCGGGCCTGGACAAGCGCGTGGTGCTGATCGCGGGCGGCGAAGGCAAGGGGCAGGATTTCTCGCCGCTGGCGGCTCCCGTGGCGCAGTACGCGCGCGCCGTGGTGCTGATCGGCAAGGACGCCGGCGAGCTGCGCCGGGCGCTGGAAGGCACCGGCGTGACGCTGGCCGACGCGGCCACGCTGGAGCAGGCCGTCACGCTGGCCGCAAGCGCGGCGCAGGGTGGCGACGCGGTGCTGCTGTCGCCGGCCTGCGCCAGCCTCGACATGTTCCGTAACTACGTGCACCGCGCCGAAGTGTTCCGCGCCGCGGTGGAAGAACTGGCGATGTCCCGGGGGATCCTGCCATGAGCGACGCTCAGGTCAAGCGCAGCGGGTTTATCGGCGCCACCATCGGCAATGCCTGGGGTGGCCTGCGCGACGCGGTGTCCGGCGTCAAGCCCACCCGCTCGCGCATGATGGAGTACGACCAGCCCCTGCTGTGGGTGTCGATCGTGCTGCTCGCGCTCGGCCTGGTGATGGTGTATTCGGCCTCGATCGCGCTGCCCGACTCGCCGCGCTACGCCAACTACCGCGAGAGCCATTTCCTCACGCGGCACGCGTTCGCGCTGTTCGTCGGCCTGGGCGGCGGCCTGCTGGCCTTCCAGATCCCGGTCAAGTTCTGGGACCGCTATGCGCCCAAGCTGTTCCTGATCGCGCTGCTGCTGCTGGTGATCGTGCTGGTGCCCTTCGTGGGCAAGGGCGTCAACGGCGCGCGGCGCTGGATCCCGCTCGGCATCATGAACTTCCAGCCCTCCGAGCTGATGAAGCTGGCGGTGGTGCTCTACGCGGCCAACTACACCGTGCGCAAGCAGGAGTGGATGCAGAACGTGGGCAAGGGATTCCTGCCGATGGGCGTGGCGGTGGTGGTGGTGGGCATGCTGCTGCTGCTGGAACCCGACATGGGTGCCTTCCTGGTGGTGGCCACGGTGGCCATGGGCATCCTGTTCCTCGGCGGCATCAACGGCAAGCTGTTCGCCGGCCTGGTCGGCGTGGCGGTGGGCGCGTTCGCGCTGCTGATCACGGCCTCGCCCTGGCGGCGCGAGCGGATCTTCGCCTACCTCAACCCGTGGGAAGAAGCCAACGCGCTCGGCAAGGCCTACCAGCTCACCCATTCGCTCATCGCCTTCGGCCGCGGCGAATGGACCGGGGTGGGGCTGGGCGGCAGCATCGAGAAGCTGCACTACCTGCCCGAAGCGCATACCGACTTCATCCTCGCCGTGATCGGCGAGGAATTCGGCTTCGTGGGCGTGCTGGTGGTGATCGTGCTGTTCTACTGGCTGGTGCGCCGCGCCTTCGAGATCGGCCGCACCGCGCTGCAGCTCGACCGCACCTTTGCCGGCCTGGTGGCCAAGGGCATCGGCGTGTGGGTCGGCTGGCAGACCTTCATCAACATGGGCGTGAACCTGGGCCTGCTGCCGACCAAGGGGCTGACCCTGCCGCTGGTGAGCTACGGCGGCTCGGGCATCCTGATGAACTGCATTGCGCTGGCCATTCTCTTGCGCATCGATTACGAAAATCGCGTGATGATGCGTGGAGGGAAGGTATGACCGGCGCGCAGCAGCACGTGATTTCGGCGAAGGCTAACTTCCTGCGCAAGCAGGAAGTTAAGCGCAGCGGCCGCAGCCAGAATTCATCCATGATGCGTGGAGGGAAGGTATGAGCGGCACGCGTACCCTGCTCGTGATGGCCGGCGGCACCGGGGGGCATGTCTTCCCCGGGCTGGCGGTCGCGCGCGCGTTGCGCGAGCAGGGCTGGCGCGTGGTGTGGCTGGGCAACCGCAGCGGCATGGAAGCCACGCTGGTGCCCAAGTACGACATCCCGATGGAGTTTATCCAGTTCGGCGGCCTGCGCGGCAAGGGGCCGCTGACCAAGCTGCTGCTGCCGTTGAACCTGCTGCGCGCGTTCTGGCAGAGCCTGCGCGCGCTGCGCCGGGTGCGGCCCGACGTGGTGCTGGGCATGGGCGGCTACATCACCTTCCCGGCCGGCATGATGGCTTCGCTGCTGGGGCGCCCGCTGGTGCTGCACGAGCAGAATTCCATCGCCGGGCTGGCCAACAAGGTGCTGGCCAGGGTGGCGGATCGCGTGTTGTGCGCCTTCCCCAACGCGCTGCCCGACAGCGAGTGGACCGGCAACCCGGTGCGCGAGGAACTGGCCCGCATGACCGCGCCCGACCAGCGCTACGACAACCGCAGCGGCCCGCTGCGGTTGCTGGTGGTGGGCGGCAGCCTGGGCGCGGCCGCCCTCAACGAGGTCGTGCCCAAGGCGCTGGCGCTGCTGCCGGAAGGCGAGCGGCCGCTGGTGAAGCACCAGGCCGGCGCCAAGCAGATCGATACGCTGCGCGCCAACTACCAGGCTGCCGGCGTGCAGGCGGAAGCCTTGCCCTTTATCGACGACATGGCCGGCGCCTATGCCGAGGCGGATCTGGTGATCTGCCGCGCGGGCGCCATGACCGTGTCCGAGGTGGCGGCGGCGGGGGTGGCGGCACTGTTCGTGCCGTTTCCCCATGCCGTGGACGACCACCAGACCACCAATGCGCAATTCCTGTCGCGACAGGACGCCGCCTTGCTGGTCCAGCAGAACGAACTGACCGCGAGCGGGCTGGCACAGATGCTGGCCTCGTTGTCGCGGACCCGACTCAAAGAGATGGCGCACCAGGCGCGCGGTCTAGCCAAGCCGGAAGCGACCCGGCGCGTGGCCGAGATCTGCAGCCAGATGGCCAGGGACTGAAACAAACGGATTCATGAAGCACATTGTCAAGAATATCCACTTCGTAGGCATCGGCGGCGCCGGCATGAGCGGCATCGCGGAAGTCCTATTGAACCTGGGCTACAAGGTCTCGGGCTCCGACGTGGGCAGCAACGCTGCCACGCGGCGGCTGGCCTCGCTCGGCGCGACCGTGATGCACGGCCACGATGCCGGCAACGTCAACGGCGCCAATGCCGTGGTGGTGTCCACGGCCGTCACCGGCGACAACCCCGAGGTGCTGGCCGCGCGCGCCAAGCGCATCCCGGTGGTGCCGCGCGCGGTCATGCTGGCCGAGTTGATGCGCCTCAAGCAGGGCGTGGCCATCGCCGGCACCCACGGCAAGACCACCACCACTAGCCTGGTGGCCTCGGTGCTGGCCGAAGGCGGGCTCGATCCCACCTTCGTGATCGGCGGCCGGCTCAACTCGGCGGGCGCCAACGCACGCCTGGGCACGGGCGACTTCATCGTGGCCGAGGCCGACGAATCGGACGCGTCGTTCCTCAACCTGTTCCCGGTGATCGAGGTCATCACCAATATCGACGCCGACCACATGGACACCTACGGGCACGATTTCGCCCGGCTCAAGCAGGCGTTCGTGGAGTTCACCCAGCGCCTGCCGTTCTACGGCATCGCCGTGCTGTGCGTGGACGACCCCAATGTGCGCGAGATCATGCCCTTCGTGTCCAAGCCGATCGTGCGCTATGGCTTCGCCGAAGACGCCCAGATCCGTGCGGTCAACGCGCGCGCGGTCGACGGCCAGATGCATTTCACGGTGCTGCGCCAGCTCAACGGCCACGCCGAGCCGCCGCTGGACGTGGTGCTGAACCTGCCCGGCATGCACAACGTGCAGAACGCGCTGGCCGCCATCGCCATCGCCACCGAGCTGGAGGTGGCCGACGCCGCCATCGTCAAGGCGCTGCGCGAATTCCACGGCGTGGGCCGGCGCTTCCAGCGCTACGGCGAGGTTGCCTGCCTCAATGTGCAAGGCGGGCAAGCCAAGGCCGAGGGCACCTTCACGCTGGTCGACGACTACGGTCACCATCCGGTCGAGATGGCCGCGACGCTGGCCGCCGCGCGCGGCGCGTTTCCCGGACGCCGGCTGGTGCTGGCGTTCCAGCCGCATCGTTTCACCCGCACGCGCGATTGCTTCGAGGACTTCGTCAAGGTGCTCGGCACCGTGGACGCGTTGCTGCTGGCCGAGGTCTATGCCGCCGGCGAGACGCCCATCGTGGCCGCCGACGGCCGCGCGCTGACACGCGCCTTGCGCGTGGCGGGCAAGGTTGAACCCGTATTCGTGGAGCAGATCGACGAAATGCCGCAAGCCATCCTGAACGCCGTCCGGCCCGGCGATGTAGTCGTGACGATGGGCGCCGGCACCATCGGCGGCGTGCCGGGGCAACTGGTTTCGCAACAAGTCTCGCAACAAGCGGGAGGCCAGGCATGAGCTTCGTCGCCCATCCCAATATCGATCCGAAATCGCTCGGCAAGGTCGGCGTGCTGCTGGGTGGCCGCTCGGCCGAGCGCGAGATCTCGCTGATGTCCGGCAACGGCGTGCTGGCTGCCCTGCAATCGCGCGGCGTGGATGCGCACGGCTTCGATCCGGGGCTGCAGTCGGTGGCCGAGCTGGCCACGGCGGGCTTCGACCGCGTCTTTATCGCGCTGCACGGCCGCTATGGCGAGGACGGCACCGTCCAGGGCCTGCTGGAGCAACTGGGCGTGCCCTACACCGGCAGCGGCGTGCTGGCTTCCGCAATGGCCATGGACAAGCAGGCCACCAAGCGCCTGTGGATGACGCACGGCCTGCCGACGCCGCGCTTCGCCATGCTGCACGCCGATACCGACTTTGCCGCCGTGGCGGCCGACCTGGGCCTGCCGCTGATCGTCAAGCCGGCGCGCGAAGGCTCGTCCATCGGCCTGACCAAGGTCACCGAGGCAGGCCAGATGCAGGCCGCCTTCGAGAAGGCGGCGGCGCTGGACAACGACGTGATCGCCGAGGAATTCATCGACGGCGCCGAGCTGACCTGCCCCATCGTGGGGGAGGGCGCCACCGCCGAAGCGCTGCCGGTGATCCGCATCGTCGCGCCCGGCGCGAATTATGACTATCAAAATAAGTACTTTACTGACGATACCCAATATCTGTGCCCGTCGGGCCTGCCGGACGACGTCGAAGCCGAAGTCCGGCGCCTGGCGGTGCAATCCTTCCGCGTGCTGGGGTGCCGCGGCTGGGCGCGCGCCGACGTGATGTTGCGCGCCGATGGCAAGCCTTACCTGCTGGAGATGAATACCTCGCCCGGCATGACCGGCCACTCGCTGGTGCCGATGGCGGCGCGCGCGGTGGGCATCAGCTACGAGGATTTCGTGATGCAGGTGACAGCCGCCGCCACGCTGGACCTGCATCCGAGCGACGCCTGGAAACCTGATTGAGCATGAACGCCGATTGAATTGAACCTGACCTGACGGACCGGAACCGCGCCAAGCCATGTGGCACAACACACGCCTGCTCAACCTGATCGCCTCCACGCTCTACGCGCTGGTGGCGCTGATGGCGTTCGCCGCCGGCCTGCTGTGGCTGGCACAGCGGCCGGTGTTCGCCATCACGCATGTGGAGCTGTCGCCGATGGACGGCGGCACGCTGCGCCACGTCAACGCGCCGGGCGTGCGCGCCAACGCGCTGGGCAAGCTCACGGGCAATTTCTTCACGCTCGACCTCAACGAGGCGCGCCAGAGCTTCGAGTCCGTGCCCTGGGTGCGGCGCGCGAGCGTTCGGCGCGAATGGCCCAACGGCCTGGCGGTCGAAGTCGAGGAGCACGAGGCGCTCGGCACCTGGGGCAACGCCGACAGCGGCCGCCTGATCAATACCTACGGCGAGATCTTCGTCGCCAACCCGGCCGAGGCCGAGGAAGACGCGCAGTTGCTCGCGCTGGACGGCCCCACCGACAGCGAGTCCGATGTCGTGGACAAGCTCGAAACCGTGCGCGAATGGTTCAAGCCGCTCAAGGCCGAACCGCTGGCACTCACGCTGTCGGCGCGCTATGCCTGGCGCGCACGGCTGTCCAACGGCATGGTGGTGGAATTCGGGCGCGAACAGAACGATGAAGAGCGCGACGCCATGGCGCAGCGCGTGAAGCGTTTCGTGGTGGCCTGGCCCCAGGTCACGGAGCAGTGGGGCAAGCAGATCGAATACGCGGACCTGCGTTATCCGAACGGATTTGCCATCCGCGCGGCCAACGTGCGGTTCCTGACAGATGCACAGGCCGCGGCGGCCGCCAAGGGCAAGGCTGCCGCGACCAGCGCCAATCCGACAAACAATCCGACGCGACTGAAGAGCAAGAACGCGGAGAAAAACCGATGAGCAAGGAATACAAGGACCTGTTGGTCGGTCTCGATATCGGCACTTCCAAGGTGGCCGCGGTGGTGGCGGAATTGCGCCCCGACGGCAGCTACGAAGTGATCGGGATGGGCCAGTCGGAGTCCAAGGGCCTGAAGAAGGGGGTCGTGGTCAATATCGAGGCCACCGTGCAGTCCATCCAGCGCGCGCTGGAAGAGGCTGAGCTGATGGCCGACTGCAAGATTTCCGAGGTCTTCACCGGCATCGCCGGCAGCCATATCCGCAGCTTCAATTCCAGCGGCATGGTGGCAATCAAGGACAAGGAGGTCACGCAGACCGACGTGGCGCGCGTGATCGAGACCGCCAAGGCGGTCAATATCCCGACCGACCAGCAGATCCTGCACATCCTGACGCAGGAATTCATCATTGACGGCCAGGAAGACGTGCGCGAGCCGATCGGCATGAGCGGCATCCGGCTGGAAGTGAAGGTGCATATCGTCACCGGCGCGGTCAGCGCGGCGCAGAACATCGTCAAGTGCGTGCGCCGCTGCGGGCTGGAAGTGCACGACCTGATCCTGCAGCCGCTGGCCTCGAGCCTGGCGGTGCTGACCGAGGACGAAAAGGAACTGGGCGTGGTGCTGGTCGACATCGGCGGCGGCACCACCGACATTGCCATCTTCAGCGAAGGCGCGATCCGGCATACCGCGGTGATCCCCATCGCCGGCGACCAGATCACAAACGACATCGCCATGGCGCTGCGCACGCCCACGCCCGATGCCGAGGACATCAAGATCCAGTACGGCATCGCCAAGCAGGCCATCGCCGATCCGGAAGACATGATCGAAGTCCCGGGCGTGGGCGACCGCGGCACCCGCACGCTCTCGCGCCAGGCCCTGGCCGCGGTGATCGAGCCGCGCATCGAGGAACTGTACTCGCTGGTGCACCAGGTGGTGCGCGAGTCGGGCTACGAGGAACTGCTGTCGTCGGGGGTGGTGATCACCGGCGGCACCGCGATGATGCCCGGCATGGTGGAACTGGGAGAGGACATCTTCCTCAAACCAGTTCGCGTCGGCGTGCCTGAATATCGCGGAAATTTGCACGAAGTAGTCAAGAGTCCGCGCTATTCGACCGTAATGGGACTACTGCTCGAAGGTCGCGTCCAGCGCATGCGCGGGCGCCGGGTGGCGGTACAGAGCGGCTCGGTCAAGCATGTGTGGGGCCGCATGAAGGAATGGTTCGTCGGCAACTTCTGACGTTGCCGGCGCGCAGGCGCTTTGAAAGATTGGCGGCGCTGTCCACCGGATCGGGGGCAGGCCGTTGAAACAGGCAGTTCTTTTTGATGGTTTCTTGTTCAGTAACCAGGCGTTGCGGCGGGGAGGCTGCAGCGTTTGGCGGCTGATTCTTCTTGGAGGCAGTGATGGACTTTGACATGATCGAAACGGAATTGCAGGACGGCACCATCATCAAGGTGATTGGCGTGGGCGGCGCGGGCGGCAACGCTGTGCAGCACATGATCAGCCGTGGCGTGCAAGGCGTCGAATTCATCTGCATGAACACCGATGCACAGGCGCTCAAGCGCTCCAGTGCCTCGCGCGTGCTGCAGCTCGGCAACACCGGCCTGGGCGCCGGCGCCAAGCCGGAGGTGGGCCGCAACTGCGCCGAGCAGGCGCGCGAGCAGATCGCCGATTCGCTGCGCGGCGCGCACATGGTCTTCATCACTGCCGGGATGGGCGGCGGCACCGGTACCGGCGCTGCCCCGATCGTGGCGCAGGTTGCCAAGGAAATGGGCATCCTGACCGTGGGCGTGGTCAGCAAGCCGTTCGAGTTCGAAGGCGCGCGTCGTGCCAAGGTGGCGGAAGCCGGTTCGAGCGAACTGGAGTCCTGCGTCGACTCGCTGATCGTCGTGCTCAACGAAAAGCTGTTCGAAGTGATGGGCGACGACGCCGAGATGGACAAGTGCTTCCAGTGCGCGGATGACGTGCTGCACAACGCTGTCGCCGGCATCGCCGAGATCATCAATGTGGATGGCCTGGTGAACGTCGACTTCGAAGACGTGAAGACGGTCATGGGCGAGCAGGGCAAGGCCATGATGGGCACGGCGACCGTGTCGGGTGTGGATCGCGCCCGCCTGGCTGCCGAGCAGGCCGTGGCCAGCCCGCTGCTCGAAGGCGTGGACCTGTCCGGCGCGCGCGGCGTGCTGGTCAACATCACTGCCAGCCGCTCGCTCAAGCTGTCGGAAACCAAGGAAGTCATGAACACCATCCGCAGCTATGCCGCGGAAGATGCCACGGTGATCTTCGGTACGGTGTACGACGACTCCATGGGCGATGCGCTGCGCGTGACGGTGGTGGCCACGGGCCTGGGCCGTTCGGCCAAGAAGCAGCAGCCGATGACCCTGCTCAAGACCGGTACCGACAACATGCCGGTGCAGATGATGGGCAATATGACCAACACCGTGAACGCAGGCCACAGCAGCGCGCCGGACTACAGCAACCTGGACACGCCGGCGGTGTGGCGCAGCTCGCGCGAATCGGCGTCCGCCCACGTCGCGGCGCTGCAGGAAAAGGGTGTGGATACCTACGATATCCCCGCCTTCCTGCGCAAGCAGGCGGACTGAGTCGGCACGGCAAGGTGCAGGCCTCCAGGCCGGCTGCCTGCCAGGCCGGGGCCCCGGAACAGCGAAACACGCAAGCGCTCCCTATCCGCCCGTGTTGCGCCCCGTGGTCCCGAACTGAGCGGCAGCCAGCTGGGCCGCACTCGCGCTGAAGCCCTCAGCTCGCATCCCGTCGCCGGGACAGGCGTGCCTCCGGCCGCCTCCCCGGACTGGTCTCCCGCCCCTCCCGGCCGGGATGTGCCGCCGTCCGCGCGGCGATCGCAAGATCGCCGCGCGCATTCCATTTTTCATGCGCAGTGCGGCGCAACGCGCCTGGCGCAGGTTTCATGCGTGCGCCAGGTTTAAGGTTTAAGGTTTAGAGTCGCACTGGAAATTCGCATCGGGCCCGCGCCGCGCTGGCCGCCGCGCGATACGCCTCGCTCCATGCGCCAATGTGCAGCCGCCCGGGCACTGTCGGAAAACACCGACGCTGCAACGGGGGGTACGCTGCCTTGGGTGCGGCAGGCGTGCGCGCTATGATGCTAAACAGGGTTTTTACCGAGACAGGAAGAGACAGCATGATCGAGACTGGAGCGCGTGTGCCCGACGCCACGCTGAACGAATTCTACGAAGCAGAGACCGGCGGTTGCGCGCTTGGCCCCAATGCCTTCTCCGTGGCGGAACTGGCACGCGGGCGCAAGATCGTGGTGTTCGGCCTGCCGGGCGCCTTTACCCCCACCTGCTCTGCCAAGCACGTGCCGGGCTACGTGGCCGAGGCCGAGGCGCTGCGCGCCGCCGGCGTGGACGAGGTTTGGTGCGTCTCCGTCAATGACGCCTTCGTGATGGGCGCCTGGGGCCGCGAGCAGAACACCGGCGATAAGGTACGCATGATGGCTGACGGCAGCGCCGAATGGACGCGCAAGCTGGGCCTGGAGATGGACCTTACCGCGCGCGGCATGGGTGTGCGCTCCAAGCGCTATGCCATGGTGATGGAAGACGGCGTGGTGACCGGCCTGTGGATCGAAGCCCCGGGCGAGTTCAAGGTCAGCAGCGCAGAAGCCGTGCTGGCAGCGTTGCGCGCCTAATACGCGATTGTGTCAAATTGACCCTCGAGAGTGACTTATAGGATGCTTTCGAGGGTGAATTCTTACGCTACTAACAGACCGAAACAAACTGGCGCAGCGCAGCAAACGAAGCAGTGGTAAAATCGCTATATTAGAAAGTGCAATCGATAGATTTTAATAATAGCTGAGAACGTCATGCTCAAACAGCGCACCATCAAATCCCTGGTCAAGACCGTAGGCATTGGCTTGCACTCGGGCCGTAAAGTGACGCTGACGCTGCGCCCCGCCCCGGTAGACGCCGGCATCGTTTTCACCCGCGTGGACCTGCCCGAAGCGGTCGAGATCCCCGCGAGCGCCAGCGCCATCGGCGACACCCGCCTCGCTTCGGTCCTGCAGAAGGACGGCGCGCGGGTCTCCACCGTGGAACACCTGATGTCCGCTTGCGCGGGTCTCGGTATCGACAACCTGTACGTGGACGTCGATGCCGAGGAAATCCCCATCATGGATGGCAGCGCCGCGTCCTTCGTGTTCCTGCTGCAGTCCGCCGAGATCGAGCAGCAGTCCGCGCCCAAGCGCTTCATCCGCGTGAAGAAGGCCGTGGAAGTGCGCGAAGGCGACAAGCTGGCGCGCCTGGAGCCCTTCTTCGGCTTCAAGCTGGCCTTCACCATCGACTTCCGCCACCCGGCGGTGGACAAGACCGGCCAGACCTTCGCCATCGATTTCGCCGATACCAGCTACGTGCGCGAGATCGCCCGTGCCCGCACCTTCGGCTTCGCCCACGAAGTGGAAGCGCTGCGCGAGATGGGCCTGGCGCGTGGCGGCAGCCTGGACAACGCCATCGTGCTCGACGAGCACCGCATGCTGAACAACGAGGAACTGCGCTACGGCGACGAGTTCGTGCGCCACAAGATCCTGGACGCGATCGGCGACCTGTACGTGGTCGGTCATCCGCTGATCGGCGCGTATATCGCCAACAAGTCCGGCCACGGGCTCAACAACCAGTTGCTGCGTGCCCTGCTGGCCGACCAGGAAGCGTACGAAGTGGTGACGTTCGAGCGGGTCGAGGATGCGCCGCCGGCGTTCCTGCCCCAGCTGCAACCGGCCTTCGCATAGGTCGCGAACGCCAAATGGTGCAGCAGTAAAGTAAAGAAAAGCCGGTCGACAGACCGGCTTTTTGTTTTGCCTTCAGGGCTTCGATGTCGGGCCGTGATGCGACAGCAAGGTCTTCAGGGCCTCGCGCAACGGCGAATCGGGCAGCTCGCGGGTGAGCTGGTCCAGGCTGGCCAGCCCGGTTGCCGACATCCTGCCGTTGCGTGGCCGTTCCACCGGCCCGGTGTCCCAGTCGCCCTGGCGGCCCACGTCCGGTTGAACGCGCACACGGATTGCGGTAATCTGCGATCCCCGCTGTTGCAGTCTTCCAAGTAGCGTAGGCACCACCTGCCGCACCCGTGCCGCGGCGGCCCCATGGGCTGCCAGCAACAGCAGTGTTCGCTCCCCCTGGCCTTGTCCGATGCCGCGGGCGTCCTGTTTGACGCCTGCCACGGCAATCCCGTCCTGCAGTCCGCGTGGCAGGAGCGACAGTACCTCGGCTTCCAGCACGGCCAGTTCCCGCGCCGTCTGCATCAAGGCCGAGACCGGGCCGGCCTTGTCCAGCCAGTCGTTCAACGGCTTGGCGGCGGGCGTCTGGAGGGCGTAATGGGTAAACATGCGCATGCGCGCATTCTAGCGTGCCGCCGCCTTCGTGCGGCGCCGGGCCTTGCATGGGAAGGAGCTGCATCATGCAGATCATCGTGCTTCATCCGCGCCTGCCGCGTGTGCGCCACATCAATTTATCGCGCGGTCGCCTGTTCGCCGCCGTGCTGGTGCTGTGCGTGGCGGTCGCGCTGCTGTCCTCCGTGCTGACCTGGTTTGTCGCGCGCGCGGGCCTGGCAGCGTTCGGCACCCCCCAGCGCGCCGCAGGCGACGATGCCTACCTGCGCGCCAACCTCAATGTGCTGGCCGCGCGCGTGGGAGAGATCCAGGCCCGCATGGTGCGCCTCGACGCGCTGGGCGAACGGGTCTCCGGCCTGGCCGGCATAGCCCCCAGGGAATTCAATTTCCAGCAGCCGCCGGGGCGCGGCGGCCCCGCGCCGGCGACCCAGTCGCGTGCGCCGAGCCTGCCGGAGCTGCAGACCGTGCTGGCGCGCCTGTCCGACCAGGCCGAGCAGCACGCCGACTATCTCGATGTGGTGGCGACCACGCTGCTCGATCGCCAGAGCGAGGACCGGCGCGTGCCGCGCGTGATGCCGGTGGCCGCCGGCTATGACGCCTCGGGCTTCGGCTGGCGCTTCGATCCCTTCTCGGGGCGCCGCACCCCGCATGACGGCGTCGACTTCTCGGCGCCTGTCGGCACCCCGGTCGTGGCCGCCGCCGGCGGTGTCGTGGTGGCTGCGGAATGGCACCCGGAGTACGGCAACCTGATCGATATCGATCATGGCAACGGCCTCAAGACCCGTTACGCGCATGCCTCAAGGATGCTGGTGAAGCCCGGCGACCTGGTCAAGCCTGGCCAGCAGATCGCGCTGGTGGGCTCGACCGGGCGCTCCACCGGCGCGCACCTGCACTTCGAGGTGCATGTCGATGGCGTGCCGCAGAACCCCAATCGCTTCCTCTCGGTGGCGAAAGCGGCATCCGCGCAGCTTGCCCTGGCGCCCGCCCCGACCGACCGCACCGCGATTCGCTGAGGCTTTGCGTCGGCCGGCCAGGTCGCCATTGAAGAACTGCCGCCCCGTCCCGATGTCCGAAGGAACTGGATGCGCGGCGCGCATCCGGAGCAGGTGACGCCAGAGGCTGGCATGGGGCTGTCGAATCGGCGATCCTTCGCCATCGAGGCGTCAATTCCCGGCTGCCGCGGGGTGTGGTTTGCACATCGCGCGCGCCGTCCCCTGCTTCCGGCCGCGCCCCGCGCGCGTGATAAACTCGGCGTTTTGCGCCAATCTTCCCATTTCCTCGCGCGGTGCGCCCTGGGCTACCGGCCAAGCCGGCCTTCAGGCCGTCCGGTGCATGGCACGGCGGCGTACCACTGCGTAGGTGAAAGCAATCGATGATCACGGGCCTTCTCAAGAAAGTCTTCGGCAGCCGCAATGAGCGGCTGATCAAACAATATGGCGGGACCGTCGCGCGGATCAATGCGCTGGAACCGAAGTTCGCGCCGCTGTCGGATGACGACCTGCGTGCCATGACCGAGACCTTCCGGCAGCGCCACCTCGCGGGAGAATCGCTCGAGGCGCTGTTGCCCGAGGCGTTCGCGGTGTGCCGCGAGGCCAGCAAGCGGGTCATGAAGATGCGCCACTTCGACGTTCAGCTGATCGGTGCAATGGTCCTGAACGACAACAAGATCGCCGAAATGCGCACCGGCGAAGGCAAGACCCTGACCGCCACGCTGGCGGTGTACCTGAACGCCCTCAGCGGCAAGGGCGTCCACGTGGTCACGGTCAACGACTACCTGGCCCAGCGCGACGCCGAGTGGATGGCGCGCCTGTACAACTTCCTGGGCCTGTCGGTCGGCGTGAACCTGTCGCAGATGCCGCATGACCAGAAGGCGGCTGCCTATGCCGCCGACATCACCTATGGCACCAACAACGAGTTCGGCTTCGACTACCTGCGCGACAACATGGTCTACGATCCGGGCCAGCGGGTGCAGCGTCCGCTGAACTACGCGATCGTCGACGAAGTTGACTCGATCCTGATCGATGAGGCGCGCACCCCGCTGATCATCTCGGGCCAGGCGGAGAACCACACCGACCTGTACCAGCGCATGAATGGCGTGCCCAAGCTGCTCGAGCGCCAGATCGGCGAGGAAAAGGCCGACGGCACCGGCGTCGAGAAGCCCGGCGACTACTTCGTCGACGAGAAGGGCCACCAGGTCTACCTGACCGAGGCCGGCCATGAGAAGGCCGAGGAAATCCTGGCGCAACAGGGCCTGATCGGCGAGGGCGAATCGCTCTACGCGCCGCAGAACATCACCCTGATGCACCACCTCTATGCCGCCCTGCGCGCACAGAGCCTGTTCCACCGCGACCAGCACTACGTGGTGCAGAACGACGAAGTCGTGATCGTCGACGAATTCACCGGCCGCCTGATGACGGGCCGCCGCTGGTCCGACGGCCTGCACCAGGCCGTGGAAGCCAAGGAAGGCGTGACCATCCAGCAGGAAAACCAGACGCTGGCCACGATCACCTTCCAGAACTACTTCCGCATGTACGAGAAGCTGTCCGGCATGACCGGCACGGCCGATACCGAAGCCTACGAGTTCCAGGAAATCTACGGCCTCGAAGTGGTGGTGATCCCGACCAACCGGGCCGCCCAGCGCAAGGACTTCCAGGACCAGATCTACAAGACCTCGAACGAGCGCTACGACGCCGTGGTGCGCGATATCCGCGACTGCTTCGACCGTGGCCAGCCGGTGCTGGTGGGCACGACCTCGATCGAGACTTCGGAATACCTCTCGGGCCTGCTGAACAAGGCGCAGCTGCCGCACCAGGTGCTCAACGCCAAGCAGCACGAGCGCGAAGCCGAGATCGTGGCCCAGGCCGGCCGGCCCAAGATGATCACCATCGCCACCAATATGGCGGGTCGCGGCACCGACATCGTGCTGGGCGGCAACGTGGAAAAGCAGGCCGGCTTCATCGAAGCCGACGACAGCCTGTCCGAGGCCGACAAGGCCGCGCGCGTCGCCCATCTCAAGGACGAATGGCAGTCGCTGCACGACCAGGTCAAGGCCGCGGGCGGCCTGCATATCGTCGGCACCGAGCGCCATGAGTCGCGCCGTATCGACAACCAGCTGCGCGGCCGTGCCGGCCGCCAGGGCGACCCGGGCTCGTCGCGCTTCTACCTGTCGCTGGACGACCAGCTGCTGCGCATCTTCGCCGGCGATCGCGTGCGCGCGATCATGGAGCGCCTGAAGATGCCCGAAGGCGAGCCGATCGAAGCCGGTATCGTCACGCGCTCGATCGAATCCGCCCAGCGCAAGGTCGAAGGCCGCAACTTCGACATCCGCAAGCAGCTGCTGCAGTACGACGACGTCGCCAACGACCAGCGCAAGGAAATCTACAAGCTGCGCAACGAGGTGCTCGAGTCGCAGGACGTCGGCGAGATGATCAAGAACCTGCGCGAGAGCGTGCTGGTCGAGATGTTCCGCGACCACGTGCCGGCGGATTCGATGGAAGAGCAGTGGGACATCGCCGGCCTGGAGGCCAAGCTGCGCGACGAATGGTCGCTCGACGTGCCGCTGGCCGCCACCATCGAGGCGGCGCAGAGCATCGAGGACGAGGAACTGCTGAACCAGATCGTGCGTGCCGCCGACGAACGCTATGAAGGCAAGGTCGGCCAGGTCGGCCGCGAATCCTTCGCGGGCTTCGAGCGCTCGGTCATGCTGCAGAGCATCGACACGCACTGGCGCGAGCACCTGGCCGCGCTGGATCACCTGCGCCAGGGCATCCATCTGCGCGGCTACGCGCAGAAGGATCCCAAGCAGGAATACAAGCGCGAGTCGTTCGAACTGTTCGCGCGCCTGCTGGACGTGATCAAGGTCGAAGTCACGCGCGTGATCTTCAACGTGCAGATCCAGTCGCCGGAAGAACTCGAGCAGGCCTCCGAGCAGATCGAGGAAGGCCTCCAGCACCTTGGCAACGTGCAGTACAAGCACGAGGAGTTCGACGAGGTCAGCCAGGCCGCGGAGCCCACCAGCGCGCCAGAGCGTGCCGGCATTGCCTACGCGGCCGCCGCCGAGGCGGCCGGCATGGCCAAGGTGGGGCGCAACGATCCGTGCCCCTGTGGCTCAGGCAAGAAGTTCAAGCAGTGCCACGGCAAGCTCAGCTGAGCCGCGCACGGTGAAGTCAGCAAACATGCCCGCGCAAGCGGGCATGTTCGTCAGGGGAGGGGCAAACGGCATGCCATGCGGCATGCACCGCGCCGCCGCCTGACACCAGAAACCAGCAACGACGAACGCATCGAGGAACGCAAATGGCCGTCAACCTGCCCCTGCCGCTGGCAGAGAACCTGAAACCTGTCGCCGGCGTCGAGCTCGGCTGGGCCGAAGCGGGCGTCCGCAAGGCCAACCGCAAGGACGTGCTGGTGGTGCGCGTGGCCGAGGGCAGCACCGTGGCCGGCGTGTTCACCCGCAACCGTTTCTGCGCCGCGCCGGTTCAGGTCTGCCGCGAGCACCTGGCCGCGGGCAAGGGCATCCGCGCGCTGGTGGTCAACACCGGCAACGCCAATGCCGGCACCGGCGAGCCCGGCCTGGCCGCGGCCCGCGCGACCTGCGATGCACTCGCCGCGCAACTCGGCATCGCCGCCGACCAGGTCCTGCCGTTCTCGACCGGCGTGATCCTGGAACCGCTGCCGGTGGACCGTATCGTCGCCGCGCTGCCCGCCGCCATCGCCGGCGCGAAGCCGGACAACTGGCTGGCCGCGGCCGAGTCGATCATGACCACCGACACCCAGCCCAAGGCTGCCTCGCGCACCGTGCAGATCGGCGGCAAGACCGTCACGCTGTCGGGCATCAGCAAGGGCGCCGGCATGATCCGCCCGAACATGGCGACCATGCTCGGCTTCGTCGCCACCGATGCCACGGTCGCGCAGCCCGTGGTGCAGGCGCTCGTGTCCTACGCGGCTGACCACTCGTTCAACAGCATCACCATCGACGGCGACACTTCGACCAACGACTCCTTCTTGCTGATCGCCAGCGGCAAGGCCGGCGCGCCGGCCATCGAGCGTGCCGAGGGCGCCGATTTCGAGGCGCTGCGCGCCGCGCTGACCGAGCTGGCGCAGGAACTGGCGCAGATGATCGTGCGCGATGGCGAAGGCGCCACCAAGCTGATGACCATCCGCGTGGAAGGCGGCAAGGACGTGGCCGAATGCCGGCAGATCGCCTATGCGGTGGCGCATTCGCCGCTGGTCAAGACCGCCTTCTACGCCTCGGACCCCAATCTCGGCCGCATCCTGGCCGCGGTGGGCTATGCTGGCGTGGACGATCTCGAAGTCGAGCGTGTCAACCTGTGGCTGGACGATGTCCTGGTGGCGCGCGACGGCGGGCGCAATCCCGACTATCGTGAAGAAGACGGCCAGCGCGTGATGAAGCAGGCCGAGATCACCGTGCGCATCGCGCTCGGCCGCGGCGCTGCCGCCGCCACGGTGTGGACCTGCGACCTGTCGCACGACTACGTTTCGATCAACGCGGACTATCGTTCGTAAGCCATGCCGCGCGGCGGCTCCCGCGCAGGGAGCCGCCTGGTCCTGCATCCCCGTATTTCCGCCTTCCTGCCCAGCTGCCATGTCCGACCTCGCCTCCCGCCTCGACAGTTTTCTCGCACGCCTTGAACAATGGTTGCCGCCCCAGCTGACCGATTCGGACTGGGAGCAGGCCGTCGCGTTTCGCTGGCGCAAGCGGCAAAGCCTGTTCGGCAACATCGGCTACCTGCAGGCGATCCGCCAGCTGCCGCCGATCCATCTCGACGACCTCAAGAACATCGAGCGCCAGAAGGACGCCATCGTCGCCAACACGCGCCAGTTCGTGCAGTGCCTGCCGGCCAACAATGTGTTGCTGACCGGTGCGCGCGGCACCGGCAAGTCGTCGCTGATCAAGGCCTGCCTCAACGCCTTCGTCAAGGACGGGCTGCGCCTGGTGGAAGTGGACAAGGATGACCTGGGCGACCTCGGCGATATCGTCGAGCAGCTGTCCGGCCGGCCCGAGCGCTTCGCCATCTTCTGCGACGACCTTTCCTTCGAGGAGGGCGAGTCGGGCTACAAGTCGCTGAAGTCGGCGCTCGACGGCTCGGTGGCGGCGCAGTCGGACAATGTGCTGATCTACGCCACCTCCAACCGCCGCCACCTGCTGCCCGAGTACATGAAGGACAACGAGACCTACCGCCACACCGACGACGGCGAGATCCATCCCGGCGAAGTGGTGGAAGAAAAGATCTCGCTGTCCGAGCGCTTCGGCCTGTGGCTGTCGTTCTACCCGCCCAAGCAGGACGAATACCTGGCCATCGTGGGCCATTGGCTCGGCCACTTCGGCTGCAGCGCCGAGGACGTTGCCGCGGCGCGCGGCGATGCGCTGGTATGGGCGCTGGAACGCGGCTCGCGCTCCGGCCGCGTGGCCTGGCAGTTCGCGCGCGACTGGGGCGGCAAGCATGGCAAGCCGTTCGTCGCCTCGCCGGAAGGCCAGGCATGAGCGAGACCGCGCAGGATGGCGCCGCGGCAGGCGCGGCACGGAAGGTGACCGAGGTAGCTGTCGGCGTGATGGTGCAGCCTGGCGGCCGCTTCCTGCTGGCGCAGCGCCCGGCCGGCAAGCCCTACGAAGGCTACTGGGAGTTTCCTGGTGGCAAGCTCGAGCCGGGCGAATCGGTGGAAGAAGCGCTGGCGCGCGAGTTGCACGAGGAACTCGGCATCGAGGTCTCGCAATGCGTGCGCTGGCATGTGCTCGAGCACGACTACCCGCACGCCTATGTGCGCCTGCATTTCTGCAAGGTCACGGCGTGGTCGGGCGAACTGGTAGGACGGGAGGGGCAGGCTTTTTCGTGGCAGTCGGCGCCGGTGGCCGTCGGGCCCTTGCTGCCGGCCACGGTGCCGGTGGTGGACTGGCTGGCCGAGGAAGGCAAGCGCTAGACATCAGGGCGGAGCCGCGGCTTGCGGCCCTCTTTGCCCTAGTCTTCGTCTTCTTCCTGTCCCGGGGCGGGATTCTCGCCGGGCTTGCCGCCGATCACGTACTTCTCCGAAGCCCACGCGCCCAGGTCGATCTGCTTGCAGCGCTCAGAGCAGAACGGACGGAATTTGTTCTCGGGTACCCAGGCCACGTCCTTGGCGCAGGTGGGGCATTTGACTGTTGCCATTGCTTCAGAAATTGCAGAGTTTGAGCAGGAAGGGAATGTCGGCATCGACCGAGCGCGGGCGCAGGTCGCCGTCCTGCTGCGTGAAACGGACCCACAGCATGTACTTGTTGGCGCTCATCTCCGGGATGAAGGCCAGCAGTGAGTCGTCCAGCAGCACCTGCATCAGCTGGTAGCTGCGGCCGGACAGCATCTGCTGGTAGCTGCCGCCGGTGGCGATCACCTTGCCGCTCTGGCCAGACTCGCGCAGCAGCCGCAGCACGGTGTTGGTGCCCATGCGCAGCGGCACCAGCGGACGCGCCCACTTGAGGATGTCCGAGCGGCGGTCGTCGGCGGGGCGGTGCTGCCAGGCGTAGTAGGCCGGCAGGTCGAATTCGCAGGTGCCGCCGGGGATGATGGCGCGGCTGCGGATGCTGGTCAGCCACTCGTTGTCGGTCAGCAGCTGGCCGGCCTTGCCCACCAGCTGGTTGAGCTGCGACATGGCCTGCTCAATCTCGCCGATGATCGCGTCCAGCGCGCCCTGGTCGATCTGCGGGTTGGCGCGCAACGCGGCCAGTGCCTGGCGCTGGCGCTCCAGTTCCTTGAGCAGGTCGGTCTTCAGGTCCGCGCGGCCGGCCACGTCGATGATCTCGAACAGTGTCGTCAGCGCCACGTGATGCTGCAGGGCGTGATCCTGGCCGAGGAAATAATCCAGGCGATCGAACAGGTCTTCCAGGCGCAGGAGGGTCCTGATGCGTTCGTTGAAAGGATATTCGTACAGAATCAAGTGATATGTCCGGGCAGCAGGGGCAGATTGGCAGGGAGTCGAAAGGACCGATCGGGGCGGACCCGCGATCCGGCCAGTATGCGGCCATTTCCCGCGTGTATCCAGCGCATTCTATGCGAGTCCGTGTATGGCGACAACGAAACGGCCGACTAAAGGTGCATCGCGCGCCACCGGGTATGGCCGGTGCTCAGCCGGGGGCGAGGCTGCGGTAGAGCCGGTCGAGCCGTTCCACTTGCGGGGCGAGGGCGTCGGCCGGGCCATCGTTGTCGACCACGTCGTCGGCACGGGCCAGGCGCTCGCCGCGTCGGGCCTGCCTGGCCATGATCGCCTCGACCTGTTCGCGCGTGAAGCCGTTGCGCGCCATCACGCGGGCCACCTGCGTGGCTTCGCTGCAGTCGACCACCAGCACACGGTCCACGCGCGCCGCCCATGAGCCAGACTCGACCAGCAACGGCACCACGTAGATGAGATAGGGATGCAGTGCCGCCGCACGGATGCTGGCGGCGCGGCTTTCGGTCAGCTGGCGGATCAGCGGATGGGTGATGCCTTCGAGCCGCGCCTTGGCGGCCGGGTCGGCAAACACCAGTTCGCGCATGGCGTTGCGGTCCATTGCGCCGTCCGCGCGCAGGCAGCCGGGGCCGAAGGCTTCGCGCAGCGCGGGAATGGCCAGGCCGCCCGGCGCGGTGATCTCGTGCGCGAGCAGGTCGGTGTCGATCAGGGCGGCGCCGCGCGCGGCGAACAGGTCCGCCACGCGGGTCTTGCCGGAGCCGATGCCTCCGGTCAGTCCGATTTGCAGCATGTCTATCTCGAGGCTTGCGTGGGTTGGCGGCGTGCCGGTCAGCCTGCGATGCCCAGCGGCAGCACATTGGCGCCGAAGAACAGCACCAGCATGCCGGCGCCGGCGATATAGGGGCCGAAGGCGAAATGCGTATCGCGATCCTGCCGGCGCAGCGCGATATTGGCAAGGGCGAATACCAGTCCCACCACTGACGACAGTAGTACCAGCGCCGGCAGCGCCTGCCAGCCGAACCAGCCGCCCAGCGCCGCCATCAGCTTGAAGTCGCCGTATCCCATGCCTTCCTTGCCGCGCAGCAGCTTGAACACCCAGTAGACCGTCCATAGCAGCAGGTAGCCCGCGGCCGCACCGATCACGGCATCGGCCAGCGGCGCGAACAGGCCACCCAGGTTCAGCAGCAGGCCCAGCCACAGCAGCGGCAGGGTGATCTGGTCCGGCAGCAACTGGGTGTCGGCGTCGATCAGGGTGAGGGCGATCAGGGCCCAGATCAGGGCGATGGCCGCCAGCGCCTGCCAGGTCGGCCCGAAGTGGGCGGCGGCCAGCGCGGTGAGCAGCGCGGTGCCGGCCTCGACCAGCGGATAGCGCTTGCCGATGGGCGCGCCGCAGGCCGAGCAGCGCCCGCGCAGCACCAGGTAGCTCAGCACCGGGATGTTCTCCAGCGCGCCGATCGCGTGGCCGCAATGCGGGCAGGCCGAGCGCGGCACCATCAGGTTATAGGTGTCGGGGTGGGGCAGCGGATCATCGCGCAGCGAGGCGATGTAGTTGGCCTCGTCGTACTCCATCATGCGCGGCAGGCGGTGCACCACCACATTGAGGAAGCTGCCGACCATCAGGCCGAGCAGCGCGGCGCCGGCAAGCAGGAACCCGGGCGGCAGCACCGCCAGCGTTTCGATGGCGTGCGCGGGCGCCGCCAGCGAGGAGATCGCGCCAGCGGCGCCGTCCGTCGAAAACAGCCACTGCATGCCTTAGACCACCTGTCCCAGTTTGAAGATCGGAAGATACATCGCCACCACCATGCCGCCGATCAGCACGCCCAGCACCACGATGATGAGCGGCTCGATCAGGCTGGAGATGGCGGCCACGGCGTCGTCCACCTCGCGCTCGTAGAACTCGGCCACCTTCAGCAGCATATTGTCCAGCGCGCCGGATTCCTCGCCGATCTGCGTCATCTGCAGGACCATGTTGTCGAACACATGGGTGGCCTGCATGGCGTTGGTCAGGCTGGTGCCGATGCGCACCGACTGCTCGATCTCCTTGGTGGCGTCGTAGTAGACCCAGTTGCCGGCGGCACCGGCCACGGATTCCATCGACTCCACCAGCGGCGTGCCGGCGGCGAACATGGTGGCCAGCGTGCGCGTCCAGCGCGCGATCACGGCCTTGCGGAACAGCGAGCCGAAGATCGGCAGCCTGAGCAGCATGCGGTCGCTGGCGCGCTGCACCTTCTCCGAGCGTTTCAGGCTGCGCACATAGAGCCCGATGCCGAAGATCGGCACGCCGATCACGATGTACCAGTTGTCGACGAAGAAGTCCGACATGGCGATCACGGCCAGGGTCGGCGCGGGCAGGTTGGCGCCGAAGCTCGAGAACACGCCCTTGAACGCCGGGATCACGAAGATCATCAGGATCACCGTCACGGCGAAGGCCACCGTCAGCACCGCGATCGGGTAGATCATGGCCGACTTGATCTGGCTTTTCAGCGCGATGGTCTTTTCCATATAGAGCGACAGGCGCTCCAGCAGGGCGTCGAGGATACCGCCCTGTTCGCCGGCATCGATCAGGTTGCAGTAGAGCGTGTCGAAATAGCGCGGGTGGCGGCGGAAGGCCTGCGCCATGCTGCTGCCGGATTCGATGTCGAAGCGGATCTCGGACAGCAGCTGGGTGAAGTTGGGGTTGGCGTGGCCGCGCGCGATGATGTCGATCGACTGCAGCAGCGGGATGCCGGCCTTGAGCATGGTCGAGAGCTGGCGCGTGAAGTACGCGATGTCCTTCTCGGTGATCTTGCGCCCGCGCGCGGCGCGCCGCTTCTTGAGCTTGACGACGGTGAGGCCCTGCTTGCGCAGCGTGGCGTTGACCTCGGCCTGGCTCTCGGCACGCAGCTCGCCCGAGAAGGCCTTGCCCTTGCGGTCCTTGCCTTCCCACTCGAAGATGTACTGCGTGGGCGCTTTACGCCCCGATTTCCCCTTGGGCGCAGCCGCCTTGCGAGCGGCGGCGGCTGGTGCGCGTGTCGCCATGATTGACCCCTAATGACATTCTTTGTTGTTTTACATATTGGTTGTGGCCAGCACTTCTTCCAGCGAGGTGACACCCAGTTTCACCTTCGCCAGGCCGGCTTCGCGCAACGATAGCACGCCATCGCGACGCGCCTGTTCGGCGATCTGCAACGCCGAGCCGTGCGCCAGGATGATCTGTTGCATGGCCTCGGTGATGGGCATTACCTGGTAGATGCCGCAGCGGCCCTTGTAGCCGCTGCCGTTGCAACGCTCGCACCCGACCGGGTGGTAAGGCTGCCAGCTACCGTCGAGATCCTGTTCCCGGAAGCCTGCATCGATCAGCACCTCGGGCGCCAGATCGCCGGGCCGCTTGCAGGTGCACAGGCGGCGCGCCAGCCGCTGCGCCGTGATCATGAGCACGCTCGAGGCGATGTTGAATGGCGCCACGCCCATGTTCATCAGGCGCGTGAGCGTGGTCGGCGCATCGTTGGTGTGCAAGGTGGAGAACACCAGGTGACCGGTCTGCGCGGCCTTGATCGAAATGTCGGCGGTTTCCAGGTCGCGGATTTCGCCGACCATGATGATGTCGGGATCCTGCCGCAGGAACGAGCGCAGCGCGGCGGCGAAGGTCAGGCCCGCCTTGTCGTTCACGTTGACCTGGTTGATGCCGGGCAACTGGATTTCCGCCGGATCCTCCGCCGTGGAAATATTGATGTCGTCCTGGTTGAGGCGGTTCAGGAAGGTGTACAGCGACACCGTCTTGCCGCTGCCGGTGGGGCCGGTTACCAGCACCATGCCGTAGGGACGCTTGATGACTTCCAGCAGCATCGCCTTCTGCGCCGGCTCGTAGCCGAGCTGGTCGATGTCCAGCTTGTCGGAGGACGACTCCAGGATCCGGATCACGATCTTCTCGCCGAACAGGGTCGGCAGCGTGGAGACGCGGAAGTCGATCGCCTTCTCCACGACTTCCTTCGCTTCCTTGCTGTCCTTGTCGGCGTTCTTGTCCTTGGGCAGCGCGATCAGCAGCTTCATGCGGCCGTCCTGCGGCACGCGCTTCTCGGAGATGTCCAGGCGCGACAGCACCTTGATGCGGGTGGCGATCTTGTCGCGGATGTCGAGCGGCGGGCGTGCCACTTCCTGCAGCACCCCGTCGACGCGAAAGCGGATCCGGTAGAAGGTCTCGAATGGCTCGAAGTGCAGGTCGGAGGCGCCGCGGTGGAAGGCTTCGGTCAGCAGCTTATGGAGGAAGCGCACCACCGGCGCGTCGTCGATATCGCCTGCGGTCTTGTTGCGCAGCGCGGCGGCGGAAGCGACCGGGTCGTACTCGATCCTCTTCTGCTCAGCCTGCACCGGCGTGAGCGACTTGAGCGTGCCGCCGCTGTCGTCGCTGGCCGAGCGCACATATTGCATGAGCTTGTCGTGCTCGACCACGACCGCATCCACCGGCAGGTTGTACTTCTGCTTGATGGCGTCGAGTCCGGCCTGGTTGCCCGGGTCGGACAGCGCCAGCAACAGCCGGTTCTCGCGCCGGCCCAGCGGCAGCAGCCGGTGCGCGTGGAACTCGCGGTTGCCCGCCAGCGTCGGCGGCACCTTGTTGAGGTTGTACTGATTCAGATCGATCAGCGGCAGCTGATATTTATCAGCCGCGAAGATCGCCACATCATGTGCAGTCATGGTGCCGCTGGCGATGATCTCGTCGATCAGCTGCGACTTTTTTTCTCGTGCCGACTGTTCAAGCTGGGCGAGCAGGGCCGGCGCGATGCGCCGGCTCTGTGCAAGAGCTAGACCAAGTGTCATGGCAAAAAACTAACGGCCGGCAAGCGACCGAAGGACCCCGAATCGGGGCAGTTTGCCGGCGGGGTCACTTTTTGTAAAGGCGAGGCGGGACCGGCGTTGGCGTTTGCGCGACACGGGCGCAACCCTACTTGCGCGGGGGGAGGGCAGGCTGGCCGGGAAATCGATGGCGCCGAATAAAGGCGCGCCAGACGGGGGCCAGACGAAAAAAAGCCGCACATTGCTGTGCGGCTTTTTCTCTTACGGTCTTGTCGACCGTGAAACTGGTCGGGGTGAGAGGATTCGAACCTCCTCATTCCCTTGCAAATCAAGGACTTAGCCTTGATGTGGTGTTACAGTTGGAACACTTTAGTGTAACATCGCAAGTCGGTCTTGCAAAGGGCCTGACGCGCAGCCCCCGACTGGCATTCCCACTACTACTTTACCAAGCATGGCAAAGTCTCAAAAACCTGATGTGATCGAGCGTCTCTACGATACGCTGTTGGATAAATCGACCGGAAACCTTTCGCGAACGGTCGTCACCAATGGGGACATTATTGAGGCCATCGCGTGGTGCAAAACCAACAAGGAGTCGACGCTGTCGGTAAAAAACCCCGCGAATTTCCTGAAGGACATTATTCGCGGGAAAAACGCATCAAACATGTGGCCGGATCGCTTGAAGGACTTGAGGATCGGGGCGCGGCAGGTTACCGGAAACGGAAATGTGTTTGAATTCGTGCCCTATGCGGCCGATCAGACCGAGCCGTTTCCAAGCCGATTTGGCTATCACGCAGACGTTTGGCACCATCAAATCCAAAGTATCTCGATGCCACAGGCAAGCAAAGCCTTGGGGCGCGATGATGAGACGTATTTGATTCAAGTGGCGGTGAAACTGGCCGTCGTCGAAACACATTTCGCCTTGCGATCACCGATTGATGTTGTCGAGCTTACTCACCTTCAAATCGGCATCAAACTACGTCTTTGCGAAGTGGACGCGCTTTTTGCTGCAACTTACCGAGACGAGCATGGTGACTTGCAGCGCATGATAATCACTGCCGAAGCGAAAAATAAGGATCAACGTATCTTGGAGGAGCAGATAATCCAGCAGGTGAAAGCTGCATTCAATGAAACGTCCGTTGATCTGGTTGTGCCAATCGCCTTGACGGCTGCTGCAACGGGCATCTATGTAGCCGAATTTAAAGGCGTTTATCGGGACGCCCTTAAAGACTTCGATGCCCTTGAGTTGGAGCAGGAGGCGCTGTACGAACTCAAGCCGTCTGTTCAAGGAGTTTGATCTCCTCCTCCGCTTCTGGCCTGTCGTCCCACTGTTTCCGCTTCGGTGCACCTTTCTTGTCGCGTTTGCCAATCGGAGTCACGATGCCGAAGTAGGTCGAGGCTTCGCCCATGTCCATCCTGAGCAAGTCTGGGTCGCCCAGGCGTACTACAGCGTCGGGTATTGAGGGCTCGTAGCCTGCGGCCTTAATAAGTGCAGAAGCGACGGCGCGTGCGAGGGGCGCGGGGACAGCGTTTCCGATTTGGCGGGCGCCGTGCCACTTCGTGTGGTGCAACCTGAACCAATCGGGAAATCCATGAAGGCGCGCCATTTCCCGCACGGTTATGCAGCGTTCGAATTCGTAGTGTATGGGGCGTGGTGACGTGAACGCTCCTCGGGCGCTGTCCGTCCCGGCGCGCAGAGTATTACTGACCCCGTTACGGGGGAGCTTAAAAAAGCGAGAAATAGGCTCGACGCTACCTTCCTCCGTCTCTCCAAAACGGCGACGGGAGATGGCAGTGTGGTCCGTACGCATGCTGCTTGTTAGAAGCGACCGATTCCACTCGCGGGGGTAAGAGAAATCCCACGCTGCACGTTTAGCACCGCGAAGATGCTTGGCATACTCGCTTGCCTTGCCCCATTTGACTTTTGCTGTGTCCGATACCAGCAATTCGTCAAACGCTTCTGCGTCCGGAATGTCATTGAGGGCGTCATAACAAGAGGGCCCTTCCGGTAGCCCGAGCAGTACTTTCTGCGAGCCGGCTGGGCGGAACAATTCCGGAGGGTACTCAGGGAGCGTGCAGCCCTTCTTGCACCCCATCAGGATCAGGCGTTCGCGGTACTGCGGCGTGCCAAAGTGAGCCGCATTGAGCACTTTCCATGGCAGGCGAATCTCATAGCCAATCGACGAAAATGCTTCGATCAACTCTTGTAAGAATTGGGCGTGCTTGCCGACTGTGATGCCTTTGACGTTCTCAAAGACGAAGGCCTGCGCATCAAGTTCGTGCACCAGTCGCACGAAGTGACGCACCAGTGCGTTGCGTGGGTCGTCTAGGGCGCGGCGCCCGATCATCGAGAAGCCCTGGCACGGAGCGCCGCCGAATACGACGTCCACCCGGCGTTTGCCGATGCCAGCAGCCTTTCGGATGTCTCGGCCCGATAGGTGTTCGACCGAGCGTGGAATCACCGCGCAGTGCGGGAAATTGAAAGCGTGGACGGCGGCATGGATGGGGTCGATTTCGACGGCTGCTACCACGTCAAAGCCCGCTTGCTCGAAGCCAAGGGACAGTCCCCCTGCTCCGGCGAACAAATCAATCCCAATCGGTCGGCTCATCTCTCTTCCTCTACGGCAATTTACTAGAGCCGAATCGTACCGGAATGTCATGCTGATGTCGATCGAATCTTGGACGGCGACCCCAAGAATGCGACAAGTCTCAACTCTAGCAGTTGGGTGTCTTTTAGTTCGCATTGCCATACCGTCAATACACGCCAGCCTTCATCTTGAAGCGCAGCGAGGTTCCTTGAGTCTCTCGCCCGATTGGCCTGGATTTTCGGCGCCCAGTAGTCCAGCGACGATTTGGGAAGCCTGCCCTTCTTGCACCCGTGTCCATGCCAGTAGCATCCATGGATAAATACAGCGACTTTTCGCCCTGAGAACACGATGTCAGGCGTGCCGGGCAGCCCCCGAACATGGATGCGGTAGCGGTAGCCCAGCCGGTGCAGAAGTCTCCGTACGACCAACTCTGGCCCCGTGTTTCGAGTGCCAACTGATCGCATGATCTTGCTTCGCTGATCTGGGGTTCGTGTATCAACCATTGATTGCGGGCTGCGGACTTCGTTTTCGCTAGCTTAGCGCGACGCGGCCCGACCCAAATTTTGATTGGCATTTCTGCGAGGCCACGCACCGCGCACGCGAGGCAGTTTTCCCCCGTATGCACCCTCCCTAACGCCTCCGCGAATCGACGCAGGCACGCACATGAAACGCGTAGCGCCCGCGCCCGCATGAAACGCGACACACGCGTAGGCCGCACCGGGCCGTAGTCTGCTCCGAATACGACCGATTACGGAGCAGCGCGAAACCGCTCCGTTGGTTGTCACGAAAGTCCTTGACGCGAGATTCGGAGCGCATACAATTCGGAGCACCTATTACGGAGCAACACCATGACTGCACGCACCTACCTCTACACCCGCGTCTCGACGGACGGACAGACCACCGAGAACCAGCGCCTACTGGCCGAGCAGGCCGGATACCGAGTCGAGCCGAAGCGCGTTCATTCCGAGGTAATCAGCGGCACGGTCCCGGCAATGGAGCGGCCTACGTTTGCCAAGCTGGTAGACAAACTGGAGGAAGGGGACGCCCTTGTAGTCGCCAAGCTGGACCGCCTGGGCCGGAATGCATCTGACATCGACCGCACGGTGGAGATGCTGCGCGGCATGGGCGTGCGGGTGGTGGTGCTGGACTTGCCTGTCATGGAAGTCACCAGCGCGGCGGGGGACTTGGTGCGCCGCATGTTCGCCGCCTTCGCGCAGTTCGAGAGGGACCAGCTTGTAGAGCGCACACACGCGGGCTTGGCGAGGGCAAAGTCCGAGGGCAAGGTGCTGGGCCGGAAGCGCGGCCTAGCCAAGTACGCTGAGGAGCACGGGCGCGAATTGGCCGATGTGGTGGCCGAGGTACTGGCCCGCAAGGCGGCAGGCGAGTCCCTGCGCGAGCTTGGCACGGCCTACGGCGTTAGCGGACAGACGATCCTGCGTGAGATTCAGCCTGCCGGCTGACGGTGGATAGCTCGCGCCCTGGATGCGGCGGCGGGCAGTGCCCGCGCTTGCGCGAACGGCTGCACCCCTCCCGTACAGACTATTGCAGGTCCGCCAACGCCCCGCGCTGTTACAAAAAAGTTAGGCAGGGGACACAAGCGGCGCACAGCAGCCGGACCGAAGTTGGTCAATCCGTCCACTTCGCCTACCCGAAAACCCTTATGGGGAGCCAATTCCTACATTTTTCCCGAATACATACAACGTCGAAGCGACGCGGAATCCAGCGTCACCTGCCTTGCAATGTGCCTGCGGTGGGTACGTAGAGAGACGTTGATTAGGGATGGCTGGGCCGCCTAGTATTCGGTCCTCGCGTAGACAGACGCGAACGGGCTTGGCCGCCTGGAACCCAAAGACGCACAGCCGCCACGCGCGGCGCTATCATCTGTGCGCTGCCTCCGCACGCCCCCCCCCTCAATGGCGGGCCGGGGGCGGGGACACCTTCGGGTGTGCCGGTATCCTTTGGGGCCGGTCGGCCAACCCCGCCTTCGGCCCGCCGCCCGTATCTTGGCCGATGCACGGCGGGCCTCCAACGATCCCAAAGGAGGCCGCACCATGCGCCACGCAGTAGCACAAGCACGCGAGCAAGTTACCCAGCAAGCCCCCAGCACATACAGCCAAGCCGAGTACGACGCCGCCTACGGCATCGGCCAATTCGGAGCCAAGTATTGGCCCGCCGCACGCAAGGCCATGCCCGAGGGCAGCACCATGCTGGACTGGCGGGACAAGTGCGCACGGGACTTCATCGCCAGCATGAGTGCGGAGGGTCACGGGCTGCTGCCGTCGATGCTGGCGGGGTTCTACGATGAGGCGGAGGACCGTTTTGGACTGAGCCGGACGGCCGGTGAGTCGCATTGCGTCATTTCAGCGGGGGATACGGTGCTGTGCATCGACGTGGAGGACGCCGAGGACTGGCTGACGCTGGGCAAGGCGTACCCGGTGCAGGCCGTTATCGGGACTGCGCTGGTCATCACCGACGACAGCGGCGACCCCGAAGCACGGCACCACGCCTCGCACTTCGTGGCCGTCTGAGACACCGGCCTTGCGCCGGGATGGATTCCATGGGGCTGGCCTGCGGGCCAGCCCATTTAGCTTTCTGAAGCGTACCGACAGGCGCATGCCGGCATTGATTCCCCGGATTCCATTCCGTCCTCTGACCGAGACAGAACCACCCGACCACTTTCCGGGCAGCGTGCGTCCGGCATCTGTTTTTCGTTTCTCTCGCCGCGTGCCAGACACCTCGACCCATGAAGACGCGCCTGCGGGGCAACAGATCCCTCTCTTTTGTTTTCGTCCTCTGACCGAGACAGAGAAACGCAGTACGACTGGCCCGCGTCAAGGGCACGACACCCACAGGGGGATGGCTGCGAGGCTATCGGGTGCGCAGGCAGGGCACTACAAGGAACACCAAGCTCATCTCAGGGTCAGGAATCCGCGTATCCCGCTTTCGATGCGAACAGGCAAGGAGAATTATCTGTTCGAGCAGGAGGCAGGCGAGGGATACAGGAAAAACCAGCTATCTAGGGTCAGAGGTGCTAACCCCGAGGAGTAGAGACTGGCGATTCCACGCTGTGGCGCTATCAATTGCTGCCATGTCTCGGTAGCCCATTTACCCATCCAACTGAAATTACGGCGCACAAGATGCGCCGCACGACCCCATTGAGGAGAGAGTATGAACACTCAGGTACACCCCCTTGAACATGACACGAGCGAGGCGGCCCGCTTTGCCGTGCAGTCGCACCCGAGCACCCGAGCCGAGTACCGCCGCCTGGTAGAGAAGCTGACCGGCCACCTGCCGACCTGGGCCGCACGAAAGAAACCGGGGCGAAAGCCCAACGCAGAACGGTCCCCGCTGAGCGTAGCCATCGGCGGGGCCGCTGAGTGACGGGCCGTACCGACAAACCAGCGTGGCCTAACGGCGAGGCACACTCGATGCGCGAGCATCAAGCACGACGATACAGGGCGAGACGGGCCGCGGAACTGAGCGTGTCGCTTCAGCAGGCGGCGCGGCGAAACGCCGCCATTATCGAGGACAGACTCGCGGGGATGAGCACACAAGAGATTGCAGGGAAATACAACGTGTCCGCCAGCCTTGTGTCCCTCATTACAGCCACCTGCGAACCGTTTCGTGCGTAGCCACCGCGTCGCCCCAATCGCCCCCTCAACCCACCTTCAAGCCCCGGCCCAGCGCCGGGGTTCTCATTTTATGGCGTTGCATCAACCGGCGCGCCTGACACAAGGAGATTCACAATGGCAATTCCCGATTCCTTCGCCCTCAACTCCAGTGGGCAGGTAGTTCTTCAGGACTCGGTGCAGGCGAGTGGTCTGGCCACCCAGCTAGACGGTAGCGGCAGCAATGCCGTACCGACGGCGGTGGGCGCAGGCGTCCCGACGACCGACTTCGCCGGCATCGCACAGACTGGCATGAAGACGCTGGAGGCAGTGAACAAGCTTGCGGAAGGCGCTCTGAAGCCGTACGTCGAGCGCATGGAGAAGCAGCAGTACTACGAGGGGATGTCCAAGGTCGCGCAGGGGCAGGCTCTCCAGCAGATCGAGAAGGACGACCCGTGGTACATGAACATCTTCGGCCCGTCGGCCACGGTGCGCGGCGCGCAGGCTATGACGGCCACGACCGCGCTCCAGCAGGCCGAGACGGAGTTCATGGGCAACATGGAATCGCTGCGCCAGCAGTCCCCGGATGCGGTACGGAAGTTCCTCGTGAACCAAGCTGCGACGATGGGCAACACTGGCGACCCGCTGGTGGACGCCACGGTACAGGCCAAGCTGGCCGAGTCGTGGGGACCCATGCTCAAGACGCACATGCGGGAGCACCTCGCGTGGCAGCAGACGGACATGATGGACAAGCAGACGAACCAGAACCTGTCCATCGGAAACGGGCTGACCGCGCAGCGGAAGGCTGCTTCCACCGGCTGGGACCCGACTGAGCAGGAGACGGCGTACGCCAACGCGGTCGCAGCCTCCTCGCCAGCCCCGGGCCAGACCCGTGACTCGTGGAATCGCGGCATGACGCAGTCGCTTGTGGCGAATCTCCGCAATGGCAACTTCGACTACTACAACGCGGTAAAGGCCAGCCCGCTGTGGGGCCAACTGGACGTGAAGGTGCGGGAGCAGATCGAGGACTCCATGCCGCAGTACGTGGCGAAGGATGCGCAGCAGAACCCGGCGACCACGACCATCACGAACAACATCGCCGGCTTCGAGTTCAACCTCGCACACGGTGCCACGGGCATCACGACCGAGCACGAACTGGATGCTCACATCGACGGGTACAACGAACAGTTCAAGAGCCGCACGGGCGCGAGCGAGCCGTTCATCAACAACACGAAGCGGGCCGCGCTGCACAAGCAGTGGCTAGCCGGCCAGGACGCGATGCAGAAGGCCACGGCCAAGGCAGGCGCAGCGGACAGCAAGTACCTCGACTCAGCGAACGTCGCCGCTATGGCCTTCACCACGGGCAACTACGCCAGCATCAAGGGTATCGAACTCGACCCGAAGGCCGTGGCCGACGTGATGAACGAGTCGTTCGACCGTGAGGTGGGCAGCGGGGACGCGGGGCGCACGACGAACTACTTCCGCCGCGCCGCACAGGCGTCCCCGGATGAGAAGCTGCAAAGCCCCAAGTTCAAGATGATGCTGGATTCCGGCATCAGCGGGTTCCTGACGGGCGGCAGCGCGGCCCCGTCCAAGGCGCAGATTCAGGCGCTGGGCTGGGCCGCTGAACTGTACAAGTCCGGCGAGAACGGCCCGGAGGCACTGACGAATTACCTCGGCGCGGAGAAGGCGGCGAAGGTGGCCGGTTTCCTGAGCAGCGGCGTGGACTTGAACGACCCGAAGGGCGTTGTCGAGTTCCGCACCGCGCTACAGAAGGGTCGCGCCGACCTGTCGCCCACCTCGGACGAGCGCAAGGCGGTGCGGTCGGTGATCTCTGCGGAGAACCCCGGCTGGCTCAAGCAAGTCGTCCCGTTCATGGGTCCCGGCCAGCTTACCAAGTACAAGCTGACGGACGAGGTGGTAGCCAACCTTGCGAAGACGGTGGCCCCGGATGCGGTGCGCTACGCCACGGCGTACAACGTGCCGCTTGAGACGGCCACCAAGATCAAGCTGGCCGACACGATCAAGAACGCCGACCTGCTGCCAGGCACGATCATCCCCGCGCAGCACAACGTGCAGGGCGAATCGTCGCTGAACGCCGCAGTCAACCGGATCATCCCGGGCGGCGGTGTGCAGTCCACTCAGGTGTACCAGTCCGCCGTGCAGAACGTCATCGACGCGCAACTCACTGCCGGCGTGAAGGCGAAGGGCGGCGACATGGCGAACTTCGACCCGAAGGAGTACGTCATCCGCAGTGGTCGGCAAGTCGGCAACGGCGTGCTCACCGTGTTCATGTTCCCGAAGGACGACACGAAGGCCGCGCTACAGGGGCCGACCATCGTGAATCTCATGCCGCAGCCGGTGGCTGATGAGATTACCCGACTGACCAAGGAGAAGGGGACCCGGAAGACACCCGCTCCGGGCACCAATCCCGGCCTCGACCCAACGTTCGAGGACCGCCGCAAGGAGGCCATGCGCAGGGCTGGTATAACCGACTAATAGAGCGACTCCAACAGATGGAAGCTGGCGGGTTTCTCTTCCCGAAGGAAATCCGTCAGTCATCGTGCGGCCTAGATTTGCGGGGAAGGGTGTGAGAGGGTCGCCCTTCACTGGGCGCAGTGCGGCCCGACTCAAGCTAGTGCTGTTGTATTCAGCAGTTCATCCATCCGGCTGTCTATTCTCGCCTTGAGTGCAGCATCCGTTTGTGCAGCGCTAGTGAATGCTGCGACGGCTCGGAAGTAGTCTCGGATGAGCGTGGCCACGCTTATCAAGACGAGATCACCGCCATCCGTTCGATGCGGCCCATTGTCAAGGTAGCCGAATTTCTTCGGCGGCGCTTTCTGGCGGTGTAGATCGGCAACTGTAGAGAACTGGTGCAGGACGGCGCAACGGGCAGCGTACACGTCTTTGCCGGCGTATTGGTATGCCCCGGTCGCATCCGCTTTTAGGTAGGAGTCTACCCATCGATAGAAGTCCGTCCTACCCTGTTTCTCCGTGCCCACAGGGAGCGAGAGCCATGCCATCGTGTCAATACCGACGTAGACCATCGCCAGTGCGGCTATCGTCGCCCCGCCATCTTGTGCCTTTCGCACTTGGTCGAGCATGTCCAGAATTGGCTTGTAGCCATTGTTTGGTGACGTTGCCATCGTGCGAACCCTCGTGCGACATCCGATTCGGAGATTCTAGCTGAGCAGCCAGTAAGCCCTTACCACTATGGGCGGCTGCCACCCGCCTGTAGTGGGGTGTTGGGGCTGCACAACGCGAGCGCGCAACATTCTCGGGTAGATTTGCAGCAGGCGCGCGTTTCATCCGCGTCTGCAGCGCTATCGCGCCGCTCACAGAACAATAAGAGGTAGGGGCAATGGGTCGAAGGAGAAAAGAGGCGGCGTTGAGCGATGTATTGCTGCATGCCCCTTGGTGGGTGTCCATCATGCTTGCCATAGCCAGCTACATCGCCCTCTATGGGCTTCTGCCCTCGATGTTCGCGGCGAATCCGTACCTACTCGGTATTGCCATGATGAGCCGAGGGTTAGCCTGGATTCCGGCGACGCTACTCTGTTTCATCGCGCTCTTGTCTTACATCCGCGAGCGACGGCAGAGCCAAGGAGCGACCACGCCACTCAAGCCATCGCCCAAGGCGCGGCGTGCACAGACTGCTCGAAGCTCTCAAGCGCCTTCCAGGCCCGCGTCGAAGGTCTCGCCCGCTGACACCGTGAGGGACATGTTGAGGCAGGGCGTCGATGGTGCGGCACAGGCGGTAGCGGAGCCAGTACGTCCGGAAGTCAATAGTTGGTCCCTTGATGCGCTCCGACTCCTAGAGTGGAAGCGATTCGAGTTACTTTGCGTCGGGTACTACGAGGCAATGGGGTTCACCGTCAAGACTGTCCCGCACGGCCCGGACGGCGGGATCGATGCCACCTTGTACAAGGCGGGGCTTGAGACTCCGGTGGCTGTCGTCCAATGCAAGGCATGGAACAAGCCGGTGAAGGTGGAGCAGGTCCGCGCCCTCGGCGGCGTTATGCATGAGCATAAGGTGAAGCGAGGCGTCTTCTGGTCACTGTCCGGCTATGTCGGGCGGCCTGTGCAGGAGTCGGCCGAGCGGGCCGGTATTCAATTGCTTGACGGGGATGCCATTGTTGAGCGGATTCGGGCACTCGATCATTACAAGCAGGCGACGTTGCTGGCGCAGGCATTCAAGGGCGACTACTGGACGCCGACATGCGCCGCCTGTGGGGTGAAGTTGGTTGAGCGCGAAGGGAAGGGCGGGCCGTTTTGGGGTTGCAGGAACTATCCCCGTTGTAAGATCAAGCTGGCCCGCGCCGCATGACTGCTGAATCAGTCCAGCTTGGCCGCCAAGTCTTTGACTTGCAGGTGCGTGTACCGAGCCAGCATTCGTATGTCCTTGTGGCCCGTGATCGTCGCCACCTCCATTTGTGACAGACCCTTCTCGAAGAGCCGGCTGGTGGCCTCGTGGCGCAGATCGTGAAAACGGAAGTTCTCCAGCCCGGCGCGCTTCACCATGCGTGTGAACGCGAGTTTGAATGCGTTGACCGTGAGGCCGGGGAAGACGGGGCCGGAGTCGAGTTCTCCAGCGCCGCCGAGTTCGTGGGCGGCGACTCGCCTCAGAGCGATGAGCACCTCCATTGCGCGCCTGGACAGAGGGACGCCGCGCGGCGTGCCGTTCTTCGTCGCGATGAGTTGGATTGACCGATGGGCGAGGCTGACGCGATTCCACTGAAGGTCGAGTATCTCGCTACGGCGCATGGCAGTTTCTAGTGCTAAGTCTAAGATCGAAACGATGTAGGGGTTCCGCGTCTCCTCGCCTGCCCGCCGCAGGGCTGTCTCCTCGGGCGGAGATAGTCGGCGCACGCGCCCCGGTGGGTTCTTGGGGCGGCGAACGGAAATCAGGACGCTCTTGCAGAGGGCTACATCCCACTCATAGACGGCCAGCTTGAACACCGCGTTGAGGATGTTCAGTTCCCGGTTGACTGTGCTTGGCGCGACATGTTGTAGCCGCTGCTCCGTCCATTCCTTGATGTCCCGACGAGTGAGGTTCTCAAGGTGGACGCGGGCGAGTGGGTACTTCAGGATGCTGCGCGTGTGGTTGACCTCGGCCTCTGCTCCCTTCTTGTGGGCAGTCTCCTCGTGCAGGTTCCGATGCAGCAAGTCGGCCACAATACGCGGACGCTGCTTGAACTCAGCTATTAGCTTTACGTGGGCTTGTTCTCTGGCGGCTTCACGCGAACGCGCCCTCAGTTCAGGCTCAGTGGCCCGCAGCCACGCCTCTGCCTCCTCCCGGCTGGGAAAGGAGCGTGAAATGATCTTGAAGCCTTTGAGGCGTATCTTGGCTTGATACGTGACGATGCCCTTGCTGTTTGTGCGCTTAACGAGCGTGCCCATTCGTTGTCATCCTTCTGAAAGTGGATGCACAGGTAATGGGTGCTTTGCGCTCCGGTCCTCGGTGCAGATTGTGTGCCCCGAGTTGTTGGGGGCCGCGACAATTGTGCCACCGGCCCAGGGCGCTGCAAGCGGCACTCGGAATCAGCGCGGCGCGGGCAGCACCAAGCCCGGTATCCTGTACTGCGACATTGCCTCTACCAGTGGCCGAAGCGGGTAGTTCACCCCACCATAGTTCCGGGCCACGCTTCCGTTGCTGTGCCCGGTCAGCGCATCGGACACATCCTCTGCAATGCCTGCCTCCCGTGCGGCATCCTTGAACTTGTGCCGGAAGCTGTGGAAGACCATCAGCTTGTCTGTGACCTTGACCTTTCGCAGGTATTTGCCAAACCACTTGGACCAGTTGCCGCTCTCTGCGCCCATCGTGTCGGGGCGTAGCTCATGGAAGATGCGTTCCCGGCCCTTGGCTTGCTGCGCGTACTTGATGAACCCAAGCCGCTGTAACTCGGCGTGTACTGGCACTCGGCGGCGGCTGGCAGCGTTCTTTAGCCCCTGACCCTCTCCCCTGTCCGTGATGGCGATAACCCATGCCGTGCGCTCTGTCCCGTCTGAGTCGCGGTACGACTCCGGGTAGACGTTTTCGGGCCGAAGCTGCGCCAGTTCTTCGAGCCGGGCACCGGTGAACAACCCGAGCAGCGGTAGCCAGTACGCCGCCTCGCCCGCTCCACCTTGGGGCCGTGCCCCTTGGGCATGAACCGGCCCGTCGAAGATGGAGGTCAGCGCAGGCAAGTCAAACGGAAGACGCGCCTCCTTGGCCCGCTTCTGTTCCAGTACCTTGACGCCAGACGCCGGGTTCGCGGGCAGTAGCAGATTGCTTGCCGCATAGTTGAGCAAGGTGCTTAGGTTCGTAAGCTGCTTGTTGGTGTTTGTCGCGGTCTGCCCCAAGTCGAGTAGCTTGTCCTTGAACTGGACGACATGCCGCCGCTCAATCTGCTCAACGGGGAGTTTCCCGACAAGATCATGGAAGCGACGGACTACGCGGTTCTGGATGCTGATGGTACGGGTATCGGGGTTACGTTCTGCCGCCCACTTGCCCACCAATTGCGGGAGGGGCGTCCCTGGCCCCTTAGACGGCGCGGCAGGCGCTTCCGGCACGGGAGGTGCGGACACGCTGCGCACGCTGCCGTCACCCGTCAGAAAGGCCCGTAGCGCGTTCCTGTGGGCCTCATGGACGGACGGCGGGTGATGGGGGTCCAGTTCCCCATTTAGGACCGCTTCCTGTGTGATCAAGCCCCAGCGCTGCCGATCCATGAAGTCCGTGACGGCCTCATGCCCCCGCGCAAGTGCGTCATCACGGCGGCGGCGGATAGCGGCGAGGGTTCGGGAGGCGACGGCGTCAACGTCGATCTGCGGGGCAGGTGGTGCGGCGGGCGGGGTATCGACAGCGCCAGCGGTTGCGGCGGCAGCCAGCCCGGCCCGAGCCTGTTCGAACTCGGCATCAAGGGCCGCACCGGCAACGCGGCAGAGGCGTTCGGCCTCTCGGCGGTCGGACGTGCCCAAGGCCCGCATGATCTCCATGCGCCCGTAATGCTGGACTAAATCAGTAGGGATTCTGCGGCGGACGTAGTAGCGGGAGCCGCGCTTGGAAAGATGAGTACACATGGCCTGATTATCTCCGGCTTGTGTAACACCCACATGAGACATAGCAATGAAAAAGCCTTGATCCACAACGTTTCCATTGTAAATCAAGGCTCTTGATTTGGTCGGGGTGAGAGGATTCGAACCTCCGGCCTCTACGTCCCGAACGTAGCGCTCTACCAGGCTAAGCTACACCCCGTTTTGTTTTTATCGCCGCGCCAGAAATATTGTTGCTGCGAGAAAGAACAAAAGTTTAGCAGCCTTTTTTCCGCTTGGGAAGGGGTAGCTGCGCATTCCGTGTGTTCCGCGTTCAGGACTGGCGTTGCAGCGAGAACGCGCACAGGTCGATGAGCGTCTGCTTCAGCGGCGATTCGGGGAACAGCCGGGCGGCTTTCTCCGCCGCCTCGGCCTCGCGCTGCGCGGCCTGGAAGGTGACTTCCAGCGCGCCGCAGTCGTGGATCGCCGCGAATACGGCATCGAAGTGCTCGGTGCCGCCCTGCAGGATGGCTTCGCGGGCGAGCGTGCGCTGCTGGGCGGTGCCATGCTCCATCAGATGCAGCAGCGGCAGGGTGGGCTTGCCCTCGCGCAGGTCGTCGCCGGCGTTCTTGCCCATCTGCTCGGCGCTGGCGGTGTAGTCCAGCATGTCGTCGATCAGCTGGAAGGCGGTGCCGATGCGGCGGCCGTATTCGGCGGCGGCTTCCTCGGTGGCGGCGTCGGCGCCGGCCAGCACGGCGCCGAGCTGGGCCGAGGCCTCGAACAACTTGGCCGTCTTGTAGCGGATCACCTGCAGGTAGCGCTCCACGGTGACGTCGGGGTCATGCATGTTCAGCAACTGCAGGACCTCGCCTTCGGCGATCACGTTGGTGGCGTTGGAGAGAATCTCCATGATGCGCATGCTGCCGGCGTCCACCATCATCTGGAAGGCGCGCGAGTAGAGGAAGTCGCCGACCAGCACGCTGGCGGCGTTGCCGAACACCGCATTGGCGGTCTCGCGGCCGCGGCGCAGCTCGGACTCGTCGACGACATCGTCGTGCAGCAGGGTGGCGGTGTGGATGAACTCCACCACCGCGGCCAGGTCGTGGTGACGATGGCCGTCGTAGCCGAAGGCCCGCGCGGACAGCAGCAGGATCACGGGGCGCAGGCGTTTGCCGCCCGCGCTGATGATGTACTCGCCGATCTGTTCGATCAGCGGCACTTCCGAAGCGAGGCGCTGGCGGATAACCGAATCAACGGCGCGCATGTCGGCAGCGACCGGGGCAAGCAAGGCAGTGGCGGAAGACTGGGACAAGATGTTCACCGTTACGCAAAACCCGCCGATTATAAGCGATGCGGGTGTATGTATGTCCCCTGAACGGGGGGTGCCGCCACGTCGCAGGCGGCTTGCTGCCCGCGGGCCAGCGGGTCCGGCGAGCCGCCCCGCGGCCTATAATGCGGGCATGACCGATCGAGATGCCGCTTCGCGCCGCCGGCTGCGGCGCACCGCCTGGTGGGCCGCCTTCGCCGCATTGGCGGGGTTCCTGCTGGCCGACCTGATCTGAGCCGCCACCTCCCGCTCGCCGGCACAATGTGCGCCCGGCGGCGCCGGGCTAGCTATGTGCCTGTTTTCTTTGTACTTTTCCCGGATCTCATATAGAATCACGGGTTTCCTCCGGCCGCTTTGCGTTGTTTGCGGTTGCGCCGGCGGGAGATAACCGGCGCCAATTGGGCTGTCCGGGCTGCCGGCTTCATCCCGCACCACGCGGGGCGAACGGGCGCCAGGGCAAGCTGGCATTGGCTTTCGGCGTTTTATTTCACATCGAGAGGTTCGACAATGTACGCGGTCGTAAAAACCGGCGGCAAGCAATATAAGGTTGCTGCTGGCGAAAAACTTAAAGTAGAACAGATACCGGCAGACATTGGCGCAGAAATCACGCTCGACCAGGTGCTCGCAGTGGGCGCAGGCGACCAAATCAAATTTGGCACGCCGCTGGTTAGCGGGGCTTCCGTCAAGGCTACCGTTATCTCCCAAGGTCGTCACGATAAAGTGAAGATCTTCAAGATGCGCCGTCGCAAGCACTATCAAAAGCGTCAGGGCCATCGTCAAAATTACACCGAGCTGCGCATCGAAGCGATCGTTGCCTGAGCCTTGCTCAGCGATCATCGAAATCAAGCGTAACTAGGTAAAGTAAAAGCGACAGGAGTTAGTCATGGCACAGAAAAAGGGCGGCGGTTCCACACGGAACGGCCGCGATTCCGAATCGAAGCGTCTGGGCGTCAAGGTGTTTGGTGGCCAGGCCATCAACGCCGGCAGCATCATCGTGCGTCAGCGCGGTACCCGCGTGCACCCGGGCGAGAACGTTGGCATTGGCAAGGACCACACCCTCTTTGCCCTGGTCGACGGTCACGTGCAGTTCGCCGTCAAGGGCGCTGCCAAGAAGCAGCAGGTCAGCGTCGTTCCGGCAGCCTGATCACCGCCTTTGCAGCACGAAGGCCCCGCAGTACTTGCGGGGCTTTTTCATTTCTGGCGACAATGACATCGTCGCCATTCGCCGCGCCCGTGTCTCCTGCCATCCCGGCCGGACGCACGTCTTGCGGCCGCTCCACCACGGAAGGTCATCATGAAGTTCATCGACGAAGCCAGAATTGAAGTCATTGCCGGCAATGGCGGCAACGGCAGCGCATCGATGCGGCGCGAGAAGTTCGTGCCTTTCGGCGGCCCGGACGGTGGCGATGGCGGCCGTGGCGGCAGCGTGTTCGCAGTGGCGGACCGCAACATCAACACCCTGATCGATTTCCGCTACGCCAAGAAGCATGTGGCGCGCAACGGCGAGAACGGCCGCGGCGCGGACTGCTACGGCGCGGGCGGCGAGGACGTGACGCTGCGCATGCCGGTCGGCACGCAGATCCTGGACATGGATACCGGCGACCTGATCGCCGACCTGACCGAGCACGGCCAGACCGTCTGCCTGGCCGAGGGCGGCATGGGCGGCTGGGGCAACCTGCACTTCAAGTCCAGCACCAACCGCGCGCCACGCCAGCAGGTGGACGGCAAGCCGGGCGAGCGCCGCATGATCAAGCTCGAACTGAAAGTGCTGGCCGACGTTGGCCTGCTGGGCATGCCCAACGCCGGCAAGTCGACGCTGATCTCGCATATTTCCAACGCGCGCCCGAAGGTGGCCGACTACCCCTTCACCACGCTGCATCCCAACCTGGGCGTGGTGCGGGTCGACCACGAGCAGTCCTTCGTGGTGGCCGACATCCCCGGCCTGATCGAAGGCGCGGCCGAGGGCGCCGGACTGGGCCACCAGTTCCTGCGTCACTTGCAGCGCACCGGGCTGCTGCTGCATATCGTCGACCTGGCGCCGTTCGACGAGAACGTGGATCCGGTGGCGGAAGCGCGCGCCATTGTCAACGAGCTGAAGAAATACGACGAGAGCCTCTACGACAAGCCGCGCTGGCTGGTGCTCAACAAGCTCGACGTGGTGCCCGAGGAAGAGCGCGAAAAGCGCGCGAAGGACTTCGTCAAGCGCTACAAATGGAAGGGCCCGGTGTTCCGCATCTCCGCCCTGACCGGCGAAGGCTGCCGCGAGCTGATCTACGCGATCAAGGACCACCTCGCCGCGATCAAGGCCGAGGAAGCGGCTGCACTCGAGGAACCGGACATCCGTTTCGACGAGCGCCTGCACAATATCGACCAGGGCGGCAACGCGCAGGACTGAGCCAGGCGCGGCCCGCCACTGACAATAACGGCATCACCCAGGAAGTACCCAGGAGACAGGATCCCGCCATGCAATCGGTCATCGCCCAGGCAAAACGTATCGTCGTGAAGGTCGGGTCCAGCCTGGTGACCAACGACGGCAAGGGGCTCGATCACGACGCCATCGCGCGCTGGGCGGCCCAGATCGCCAAGCTGCGCATGGCCGGCAAGGAAGTCGTGCTGGTCAGCTCCGGCGCCATTGCCGAGGGCATGCAGCGCCTGGGCTGGGTGCGGCGCCCCAAGGAAATCCACGAATTGCAGGCCGCCGCCGCGGTGGGCCAGATGGGGCTCGCGCAGGTCTACGAAAGCCAGTTCGGCCGCTACGGCATCCGCACCGCGCAGGTGCTGCTGACCCACGCCGACCTGGCCGACCGCGAGCGCTACCTCAATGCGCGCTCGACCCTGCTGACCCTGCTGTCGCTCGGCGTAGTGCCCATCATCAACGAGAACGACACCGTGGTCACCGACGAAATCAAGTTCGGCGACAACGACACCCTCGGCGCGCTGGTCACCAACCTGATCGAGGGCGATGCGCTGGTGATCCTGACCGACCAGCGCGGCCTGTACACCGCCGACCCGCGCCGCGACCCGCAGGCCGCCTTCGTGGACGAGGCGCTGGCCGGCGCGCCGGAACTCGAGGCCATGGCCGGCGGCGCCGGCACCTCGATCGGGCGCGGCGGCATGCTGACCAAGATCCTGGCCGCCAAGCGCGCCGCCAAGTCGGGCGCGCATACCGTGATCGCCTCGGGGCGCGAAGCCAATGTGCTGGAGCGGCTGGCCGGCGGCGAAGGCATCGGCACCCAGCTGCTGGCGCCGACGGGCCGCCTGAACGCGCGCAAGCAATGGATGGCCGATCACCTGCAGATGCGCGGGCGCGTGGTAATCGACGCCGGCGCGGTCGAAAAGCTCACCAGCGGCGGCAAATCGCTGCTGCCGATCGGCGTGGTGGAGGTGGAAGGTGAATTCGCGCGCGGCGAGGTCATCGCCTGCGTCGACGCGGGCGGGCGCGAAGTGGCGCGCGGCATCACCAACTACTCCAGCGCCGAGGCCCGCCTGATCGCCCGCAAGCCGTCCTCGGAGATCGAGCGCGTGCTGGGCCACCAGAACGAGCACGAACTGATCCATCGGGACAACCTCGTGCTGGTCTGAGGGGGCGGGCGGGGCAAGCAAAAAGGGCTGCACATCGTGCAGCCCTTTTTGCTTCGCACCGGCGCGTGGCCGGCGCGTGTCAGCGCACGTTCAGGCTCTTGCGCGGCGCTTCGCCACGCAGTTGCTTGACGATGTCCTGTGCCTTGCCGGACGCGGAGCGTCCTTCGCAGAAGAAATCGGTGGCCAGCGCGCCGGCGTAGTTGTTGCGCACGCCGTTGACGATGCGGATCCAGCCGTCGCGGTCGTCGCTGCCGTTGCGCACCCATTCCTTGGCACCCTTGGGCAGCGTGGCGAACAGCTTGCGCTCGTACGAATCGCAGCGCAGGCCCTCGAAGCTGGTGGTGCGCACGCCGCTCGGGCCGGTGATGACCACGGTGTAGCGCACGGCGCCGTCCACGCCGACCGAAATCGACTTGGCATCCACCCAGAAGTTGAAGTTGCCGGTCGGGCTGACTTCGAACGGGATCAGGTCGGCGTCCTGCGGCGGCGCCGGCAGCTGGGTCGCGACCTCGTTGAACTGGCGCGGGCCGAACGGATCGAGCAGGCTGAATTCCTTCTTGGGCGTGTAGTCCTCTTGGTCGGCGTCCGGATCCACCTTGGTGTAGGTGGGGGCGCTGCCGCAGCCGGCCAGGCCCAGGGACAACATTGCCGCCAGCAGGCAGGCGGCGGGCAGCCGGGCGCGCAAGCCCCGGCCGGCAGATTCAATCATCGGTACTCCGTTCTGTGGACGCCGGGTCGGCCGGCGATGTTGCGCCCTGTTCGTGGGCGTGGTGGTCCTGGTTGCCGTGCGCCAGGTGGGCGATGCCGTCGGCATGTGCGTCAGGTGTCGCGTAGGCAGATCCCGGGCGCGCCGGCAAATGCCTGCCGTGCGCGCCATGCGTGCCGTAAGGGCTCAGTGGCGCGCGGGTATTGCGCTGCAGGAAGCGGGACAACTCGTTCAGCGCGAGCTGGTACACCTCGCGCTTGAACTCGATGACCGCATCGAGCGGCACCCAGTAGTGGCTCCAGCGCCAGGCATCGAACTCCGGGTGGTCGGTGGCACGCAGGCGGATGTCGCAATCGCGGCCCGCCATGCGCAACAGAAACCAGATTTGCTTCTGTCCCCTGTAATGGCCGCGGATTTCGCGGCGGATGAACTTGTCCGGCACCTCATAACGCAGCCAGTCGCGCGTGCGACCGACAATCCTGACATGCTCGGGCAGCAGACCGACTTCTTCATGTAGCTCGCGGTACATCGCCTGTTCCGGCGTTTCGCCGTATTTGATGCCGCCTTGAGGAAACTGCCACGAATGTTCGCCGATACGCTTGCCCCAGAACACCTCGTTCCGTGCGTTGATGAGGATGATGCCGACGTTCGGGCGAAAGCCTTCACGATCGAGCATGACTGCACCTCGAATCCTTTAGAATTACGTCGATTATAAAGGAAGCGCGTAATGCGGCTTTATGCAACGGGGTGCTGGTTTTCCCCGAGCAAAAAGCGCTGTTTCAGGCGCACGCGCGCAACGGATTCGCGCCATCCTCCGCCCGCGGCTTGCGGCAGCGGACATGGCCTCACGAGAAAGCAACGGATGAAAGCCTCGCAATTCTTCATTTCCACCCTCAAGGAAGCCCCTTCCGACGCGGAAATCGTCTCGCACAAGCTGATGATGCGCGCCGGCATGATCAAGAAGCTCGGCGCCGGCATCTATAACTACATGCCGGTGGGCCTGCGGGTGATCCGCAAGGTGGAAAACATCGTGCGCGAGGAAATGAACCGCGCCGGCGCGGTCGAGCTGTCGATGCCGGTGATCCAGCCGGCCGAGCTGTGGCAGGAAACCGGCCGCTGGGACAAGATGGGGCCCGAGCTGCTGCGCCTGAAGGACCGCAACGAACGCGATTTCGCCGTGCAGCCCACCTCCGAGGAGGTGGTCACCGACATCGCCCGCAGCGAAATCCGCAGCTACAAGCAGCTGCCGGTCAATTTCTACCAGATCCAGACCAAGTTCCGCGACGAGCGCCGGCCGCGCTTCGGCATCATGCGCGGGCGCGAGTTCACCATGAAGGATGCCTATTCCTTCGACCGCGACACGGCCGGGCTCAAGGTGTCCTACGACAAGATGTTCGACGCCTATGTGCGCATCTTCCAGCGCTTCGGCCTGGAGTTCCGCGCCGTGGCGGCGGACAACGGCGCCATCGGCGGCTCCGGCTCGCATGAGTTCCACGTCATCGCCGACACCGGCGAGGATGCCATCGTCTATTGCCCCACCTCGGACTACGCCGCCAACATGGAAGCGGCCGAGGCCCTGCCGCTGCTGGCCCAGCGCGCCGCGCCGGCGCAAGACATGGTGAATACGCCCACCCCGGGCAAGGCCAAGTGCGAGCACGTGGCAGAACTGCTGGGCATCCCGCTGGCGCGCACGATCAAGTCGCTCGTGCTGGCCACCGACGGCGAGGCCGGCGCGCAGATCTGGCTGCTGCTGCTGCGCGGCGACCACGAGCTCAACGAGGTCAAGGCTTCCAAGGTACAAGGCCTGGCCGAGTTCCGCTTCGCCACCGAGGCCGAGATCGTCGAGACCTTCGGCACGCCGCCGGGCTACCTGGGCCCGATCGGCGCCAAGAAGCCCATCAAGGTGGTGGCGGACCGCACCGTTGCCAATATGAGCGACTTCGTCTGCGGCGCCAATGAAAAGGACTATCACCTGACCGGCGTGAACTGGGGCCGCGACCTGCCGGAACCGCTCGTCGCCGACCTGCGCAACGTGGTGGCCGGCGACGCCTCGCCGGACGGCAAGGGCACGCTGGAAATCTGCCGCGGCATCGAGGTGGGCCATGTGTTCATGCTCGGCACGCGCTATTCCGAGTCGATGGGCGCCACCTTCCTGGACGAGAACGGCAAGACCCAGCCGATGCAGATGGGCTGCTATGGCATCGGCGTGACCCGCATCCTGGGTGCGGCCATCGAGCAGAACTTCGACGAGCGCGGCATCATCTGGCCGGCCGCCATCGCCCCGTTCGCGGTGGTGATCTGCCCGGTTGGCTATGACCGTTCCGAGGCCGTGAAGGCCGAAGCCGACCGCATCCACGCCGAACTGCTGGCAGCCGGCGTCGATGTGATCCTGGACGACCGCGGCGAACGCCCCGGCGCCATGTTCGCCGACTGGGAGCTGATCGGCGTGCCGCACCGCGTGGTGGTGGGCGACCGTGGCCTGAAGGAAGGCCGCGTCGAATACCAGGGGCGGCGCGACGCCGAGGCCACGCAACTGCCGCTGGCGGACGTGGTCGGGCACGTGCGCGGCCTGCTGTCCGCCTGAGCCCATGCGCGCCCCGGGCCGCAGCCTTGGCGCTCGCTGCCGTCATCTGCGCCTGGCGCAGGCCGGCGCGGCTTTGCTGCTTGTGCTCAGCGCGGCTGCGCATGCGGGCGCCCAGAAGGAAGAAGACCTGGCCGACTCCGTGCGCGGCGCGCTGGCCGCGGCCATCGCCGACAGCCGCCCGCTGCGCCCGGCTTTCGCCACCGGCGGCGAGCAGCTGGCCTACGTGAAATGGCTGGAGGAGATGTCGCACCGGCTCGCCGCGCGCATCCCCGAGCCGCAGGTGCGCATCGAGCTGATCGAGACCGCCTACTACGAGGCCAAGCGTGCCGGCCTGGAACCTTCGCTGGTGCTCGGGCTGGTGCAGGTCGAGAGCAATTTCCGCAAGTACGCGATCAGCGGGGCAGGCGCGCGCGGGCTGATGCAGGTCATGCCGTTCTGGTCGCGCAGCATCGGCGACGGCGATGCGCGCAAGCTGTTCCACCTGCAGAGCAACCTGCGCTACGGCTGCACCATCCTGCGCCATTACCTGGACCGCGAGCAGGGCGACCTGTTCCTGGCGCTGGGGCGCTATAACGGCAGCCGCGGCCGGCCCGAGTATCCCCATGCGGTGCTGGCGGCGTGGAAGCGCTGGCAGTATTCCGAGGCCACCGTGACCGTGGCCGGCGAAGCCGATCCCGGCACGGCGGCGCGCGCGCGCGCGCTGCCGCCGGAGGCGCCATCGCGTAATCCGTTCTCGCCGCAGCGGCTGGCCAATCCCTCATGAGCACGCCTGGCACGACCGGTGGCGGCAGCGGCGCCGGCAAGCCCGGCTACGCCAGTTCCTCGCCGGACCTCGAGCGCTGGCTGCAGCGCCATATCGCGCAAGGCTTCGGTGCCGAAGCGCTGGTGCAGTCGATGTGCCAGTCGGGCTACGATCCCGCCTTCGCGCGGACCACGGTGGGTGTCGCGCTGGCGGCGACGCGCGGCGTGGCCCGGGGCGAGAGCGCCGGGGGCGAAACGGACACCGGCCAGTCCGCCGGCAAGCCGCAACCTCCTGCCGAGGCCCGCGATCGCGCCGCCAATTTCCCCGCCCGCAACGCCGCGCACCATGCCGGGCGCGACATCCCGATCCTGTTCGCGCTGTCCGCGCCGCGCGTGGTGCTGTTCCAGCAATTGCTGACCGATGCCGATTGCGACGCCCTGGTGGCGCTGGCGCGCGGCCGCCTGGCGCGCTCGCCGGTGATCAACCCCGACACCGGCGACGAGAACCTGATCGATGCGCGCACCAGCATGGGGGCGATGTTCCAGGTGGGCGAGCATCCGCTGATCGAGCGCATCGAGGACTGCATCGCCACCGTGACCGGCATTGCCGCGGAGCGCGGCGAGGGCCTGCAGATCCTCAACTACAAGCCCGGCGGCGAGTACCAGCCACACTACGATTTCTTCAATCCGCAGCGCCCCGGCGAGGCGCGCCAGCTCAGGGTGGGCGGGCAGCGCATCGCCACGCTCGTGATCTATCTCAACAGCCCGCCCGCGGGCGGCGCCACCGGTTTCCCCAAGCTCGGCCTCGAGGTGGCGCCGGTGAAGGGCAACGCGGTCTATTTCAGCTACCGCAAGTCCGACGGCACGCTGGACGAGCGCACCCTGCACGCCGGCCTGCCGGTCGAGGAAGGCGAGAAATGGATCGCCACCAAATGGCTGCGCGAGCGGCCCTACCGGACCGGGTGATGCCCCGGGCGATCTACCGGACGGCGCAAGGGCCGGCGGGCATGCAGCCCGGTCGCTACTGGTCCGACCCGGCCATGCCCTTCGTCGAAAGCCGCTGCGCCAGCGACAGCGGCGCGGCCTACCTGCCGCATACCCATCCCACCCTGTCGATCGGCGCCGTCGACGGCGGCCACAGCATGTTCAGCACACAGGCGGGAGCGGTGCGCCTGTCGCCGGGTGACGTGGTGGTCATCCCGGCCGGGCAGGTACACGCGTGCAACCCGGCGCCGGATGGGTGCTGGAGCTACCAGATGCTGCACATCGACCCGGCATGGGCGGCCGCGGCGCTGGCCGCAGGCGGCGTGGCGCCTGCTTTGCCGGCGGCGCTGGCGCGCGTGCGCGTCACCAGCGCCGCCGACACCTACGCGGGCCTGTGCGCGCTCAACCGCCTGCTGTTCTCGGCGGCGCCGGGCGCCCGCAAGGAAGCCGCGCTGGCCGGGTTTGTCGCGGCGCTGTTCGGCGGCGACGACCGGCGCCAGTCCGTCGGCGCGCCGCCTGCGCCCGGCGAGCGCGGGCGCCTGGCCGGCCTGGTGGCGACCCTGCGCGAGCGCCATGCCGAGCCGCTGCCGCTGGCCGAGATGGCGCGCAGCGCCGGCATGAGCCGCTACCAGTTGATCCGCGCCTTCCGCGCCGAGACCGGCATGACCCCGCACGCTTACCAGCTCGACCTGCGCATCAACCACGCGCGCCTGTTGTTGCAGGCGGGCGGCGCGCCGGCGGACATCGCCCAGATGCTGGGCTTTTCCGACCAGAGCCATTTCCAGCGCGCCTTCAAGCAGCGCGTCGCGCTCACGCCGCGCGGCTTCCAGCGCCGCGCCGGCTGAGCCCGCGCGGGCCACCGCGTGCAATTTTCTCCAATACACCTGCCTGCCGCGCCGCCCACACTGGCTGCCTTTCACGAAAGGACCAGCATGGATTTCCTCGTCGCAGCGGGCTTCGGCCAATTCGCCCTGGTGGCGGGCGCGCACTTCCTCGCGCTGCTCAGCCCGGGGCCCGATTTCTTCCTGGTGGTGCGCAGCTCGCTGGTGCACGGCGTGGCCCGTGCCAGCGCCGTCTGCCTCGGCATCGCGCTGGGCAACGGCCTGTTCATCGCGCTGGCGATGGCCGGGCTGGCGGCCACGCGCGCGAGCCACGGGCTGTTCATGCTGCTGCAGTGGGGCGGCTGCCTGTACCTGGCGTGGCTCGGCTGGCGGCTGCTGCGCTCGGGCGGCGAGACCTCGCTGGCGCAGGCCGGCGGGTCGCCGCCGCCGGGCGACTACGCGGCGCAGTTCGCCACCGGCTTCCTGTCGGCCGCGCTCAACCCGAAGAACGGGCTGTTCTACGCCAGCCTGTTTTCCATGCTGGCCGGCAGCCGCACGCCGATCGTGGCGCAGTTCGGCTACGGCCTGTGGATGTTTGCCGTGGTCTTCGGCTGGGACCTGCTGGTGGCCTGGGGGGTACGGCTGCCGCCGGTGCGCGCGCGCTTCGCGCGTTCGGTGCGCGGCGTGGAGCGGGTGACGGGGCTGGTGCTGTGGGGCATCGCGCTGCTGGTGGCCCTGCATGCCTTGCGGGCTGGGGCCTGAGCCTTCGCAAACGCCGGGCGCAGGTGCTCGTGCCCGTACTGCCAGTTTTCAGGTCAACTGTACCGGTACTGTACTGAGTCATCTGGCTAGACTGGCTTGCATCGTTGTCCCAGATGGAGTCAGTCATGGTCGTGCCCCCGTTCGCCGCCGGATCCGGCGTGTTTGCCGCTTTCGCCTTGTTCGCGCTGGTCTCGTCGATCACGCCCGGTCCCAACAACACCATGGTGCTGGCTTCGGGCGTGAACTTCGGCTTTGCCCGCACCGTGCCGCACATCCTCGGCATCAGCGCCGGTTTCGCGCTGATGGTGGCCGTGGTGGGGCTCGGGCTGGGTTCGCTGTTCGCCGCCTTGCCCTGGACCTGGACCGTGCTGCGCGTGGTGGCAGCCCTCTATCTGGCGTGGCTGGCCTGGAAGCTGGCTACCTCGGGCGGGCTGCAGGAGCGCCAGGTGGCGCGGCCGATGGGCTTCCTGCAGGCCGCGGCGTTCCAGTGGGTCAACCCGAAGGCGTGGGTGATGGCGGTGGGCGCGTGCAGCACTTATGTGCTGGACGGCAATGTGTGGCTCAACGTGCTGTTGCTGGCCGGGATGTTTGCCGTGATCAACCTGCCCAGCGTGGCAATGTGGGCGGTGTTCGGCTCGGCCATGCGGCGCTGGCTGGCGCAGCCGCGTGTGCTGCGCCTGTTCAACGTGGCGATGGCGCTGCTGCTGCTGGCCTCGCTGTGGCCGATCCTCAGCGCAAGGCCCTGATGGCGGGCAGGTTGCGCCAGTAGCCGTGGGCGTCCATGCCGCAGCCGAAGACATAGCGCTCCGGCACGGTGAAGCCGCAGAAATCGGGGTGCATGGGCTTGGCCTTCTGCAGCGCCTTCTCGCACAGCACCGCCGCGTAGACGTTGGTGGCGCCCATGTCCATGATGCGCTGGCGGATCGCCGCCATGGTCTCGCCTTCGTCGAGGATGTCGTCCAGCACCAGCACGGTGCGGCCCTTGACGGACTCGCGCGGCGCCACGCGCCATTGCATCTCGCCGCCCACCGTCTTGTTGTTGTAGCGCGAGAGGTGGATGTAGTCGAACTCCAGCGGGAACGCCAGCTTGGGCAGCAGCATGCCGGTGAAGACCACGGCGCCGCCCATCACCGACAGCACCAGCGGAAAGGTGTCGCCCATCTTTTCCGTGATCTCGGCCGCCATGCGGTCCAGCGACTCATGCACGGCTTGCGCGCTGACGATTTCCTCGGAGTTGGCCCACAGTTCGCGGGCCTGTTCGGCGCTCATCATGATGTCGATCCTGTCTCTGACTGTCTTGTAGGTAGCTACCGGTGGCCGCTCAGCGGTTGAAGAGGCCCTTCATGCCGCCCTTCATGCCGCCCATCGAGCGCATCATCTTCATCATGCCGCCGCCCTTGAGCTTCTTCATCATGCCTTGCATCTGGTCGAACTGGTTGAGCAGGCGGTTGACTTCCTGCACCGGCACGCCGGCGCCGGTGGCGATGCGGCGCTTGCGGCTGGCCTTGATCAGATCCGGCTTGGCGCGCTCGGCGGCGGTCATGCTGTTGATGATGCCCTCCATGCGGCGCACCTGCTTTTCCGCCACGTCCATGTTGGCGCCCTGGGCCTGCTGGGCGAACTGGGCCGGCAGCTTGTCCACCAGGCTGCCCAGGCCGCCCATCTTGCGCATCTGGCCGATCTGGGCCTTGAAGTCTTCCAGGTCGAAGTCGCCGGTCTTCTTGATCTTCTTGGCCAGCTTTTCGGCGGCTTCCATGTCCACGCCGCGCTGGGCTTCCTCGACCAGCGCGAGGATGTCGCCCATGCCCAGGATGCGCTGGGCCATGCGATCGGGGTAGAAGGGCTCGAGCCCGTCGAGCTTTTCGCCGACGCCGACGAACTTGATCGGCCGGCCGGTGATATGGCGCACCGACAGCGCGGCGCCGCCGCGTGCATCGCCGTCCAGCTTGGTGAGCACCACGCCGGTGAGCGGCAGCGCGTCATGGAAGGCGCGCGCGGTGTTGACCGCGTCCTGGCCCAGCATGGCGTCGACCACGAAGAGCGTTTCGGCGGGCTTGAGCTCGGCGTGCAGCGCGGTGATTTCCTGCATCATCACCTCGTCGATGCCGAGGCGCCCGGCGGTGTCGACGATCAGCACGTCATGGTAGTGCTTGCGGGCCCAGTCGACCGCGGCGCGGGCGATGTCCACCGGCTTCTGGTCGGGCTGGGAAGGGAAGAAGTCGGCGCCGACCTGCTCCGAGACGGTCTTGAGCTGGGCGATGGCGGCGGGGCGGTACACGTCGCACGATACCGTCAGGACCTTCTTCTTCTTGTTTTCCTTGAGCCATTTGGCCAGCTTGCCCACGGTGGTGGTCTTGCCCGCACCCTGCAGGCCGGCCATCAGGATGATCGCGGGCGGCTGCACGGCCAGGTTGAGCTCGCCGCTCTTGTCGCCGGCCGAGAGGCTTTCCACGCCGCCGATGACCGCGGTCAGCTCGCGCTGCACCACGCCCACCAGCGCCTGGCCGGGGGTGAGGCTGGAAACCACGTCCTCGCCCAGCGCCTTTTCCTTCACGCGGGCGATGAATTCGCGCACCACCGGCAGGGCGACGTCGGCCTCCAGCATGGCCAGGCGCACTTCGCGCAGCATTTCGGCGGTATTGGCTTCGGTCAGGCGAGCCTCGCCGCGCATGGTCTTGACGACCCGCGCCAGGCGTTGAGTGAGATTGTCCAGCATGGCAGAAGTCCGGGGGATAGGCTTTATCGAGGCTTGAGGCTGGCGTCGGGCCCGGCTCAAGCGGGGCGCCACCGGGGCGGGGCGCTAAGGTAAACTGTGCAAATGGCCATTGTACTGTATGCCTTGACGGCACTTCTCTATTGCGGCCTGGCCTTTCATGGCTGGGCGACGCGCAACCCGCAGCTATCGGCTGCCGGCGCCGCCAGCGGCGCCCTGGGGGGCGCGGCAGCTACCGTGCTGCTGCAAGGCGCAGGCGGGGGGCGCGCCGAGGCGCGCCCGGCCTGGTGGCACGCGCTGATGCTGGCCGCGCTGGCCAGCCACGGGCTGCTGCTGCACGAGACCATCTTCCCGGCCGACCGCATGATGTTCGGCTTTGCCTTCGCGCTCTCGGCCATGCTGTGGCTGGGCGTGGGCATCTACTGGATAGAGAGCTTCTTCTTTTCGCTGGCCGGGCTCGGGCTGATCGTGTTCCCGGTGGCGATGCTGGCCAGCCTGATCCCGCTGGCCTTTCCCGGCGCGCAGATCCTGGGCTACGCGGCGGCGCCGCTGTTCAAGCTGCATTTCGTCATTGCCAACGTGGCCTACGGGCTGTTCACGCTTGCCGCCTTCCACGCCTTCCTGATGCTGCTGGCCGAGCGCCGGCTGCACGGCTTCAACCGCGCACCCCATGGCAGGCAGTCCGGGCAGGGTGGGCAGGGCGAGGATTCGGCGCAATGGATGGGGCGCTGGCTGGACCTGCTGCCGCCGCTGCTGACGCTGGAGAAACTGCTGTTCCGGCTGATCGGCGCCGGCTTCGTGTTGCTGACGCTGACCATCCTGTCGGGCCTGCTGTTCTCCGAGCAACTGTTCGGGCGCGCCTTCCGGCTGGACCACAAGACCGTGTTCGCACTGTTGTCCTGGGTGATGTTCGCCGGCATCCTGGCCGGACGCACCTTCTACGGCTGGCGCGGACGCACGGCCCTGCGCTGGGTGATCGCGTCCTTCGGCATCCTGCTGCTGGCCTACGTGGGCAGCCGCTTCGTCATCGAAGTCATCCTGCACCGACTCTGAACCCGGCATGGCACGCATCCTTCTAGTCCTGGCCGTGCTGCTGGGCTTCTTCTGGTGGTTGCGCCAGCGCGCGGAACGGCGCCAGGCCGGGCAAGACACCGTGCGGCCGCGCCAGCCCGCGGCGCCGCAGGAGGCCATGGTGCAATGCGCGTACTGCGCCGTGCACCTGCCGCGCGGCGAAGCCATCGCCTACCGCGGCCTGCATTATTGCCGGCGTGCCCACCTGCCGGCCGACAGCGACGCGGACAATCCCGCCGCATGAAGAGACCCGCCGCGCTCTCGTCCACGCCCACGTCCTCGCCAGGGCCCGGCCTCAAGGCCTGGCACATCGTCGCCGCCATGTGGCAGCGACCGGAACCGCCGGAATTCCACTGGCGACTGCTGCGCTATTTCTCCTGGACCCGGCTGGCGGTGGCCCTGCTCCTGCTCGGCTACGCCTGGCTGCCGTCCCAGCGCGCCGAGAGCGAGCGGCTGGCCGTGGCGGTGGGCCACGGCCTGGCGTCGCTGCCGCTGGCCGTGCCCTATGCCGTGATGGCGCTTGCCATGGCCGCCGCCGCCCTGTGGTGGCGCCGCGGCTTTCACCTGCGCGTGCATGCGCAGGTGCTGGCCGACCTTGTCCTGCTGGGCCTGATCTTCCTTGCCCAGGGCTATCGCGGCGAGGGCATGGCGATGATCTTCCTGCTGCCGGCGCTGCAGGCGGGCGCGCTCACCAGCCTGCTGTTCGCGCTGTCGGTCGCGGCGGCCTCGGCGCTGGTGGTGATGAGCGCCCCGTTCGCGCAGACCTTGCTGCTGCACCAGGCCGATGCGGGCCTGCTGGGCTCGGGGCTGTACGGCCTGGTGTTCATGATCGCGGCGTCGCTGATGTACCTGCTGGCCAACCGCCAGCTTGCGCAGGAACACCTGGCGCTGGCGCGCGAGCAGGAGCTGCGCCTGCAGCAACTGGTCAACCGGCTGATGGTCAACGACATGCAGGACGGCGTGATGCTGCTGCGCGCCAACGGCGCCGTGGTGGCCGCCAACCCGGCCGCGGTGGTGCTGCTCGGCGTGCAGCCGGCCGAGCGCGGCAAGCCTTCGGCCACGCCCGGCACCGGGCGCGACGCGCTGTTCGACGTGCGCCAGATCCCGCGCCTGCAGCCGCTTATGGAGATGCTGCGCGACTGGGTGCGCAGCAAGGATGATGCGCCACGCATCCTGCAGTTGCTGCCGCTGCCGTCGCGGCCCTCGTCGGCCCGCGGCCCGATCCTGCATACGCGCCTGCGGCTGCGCTTCCTGCTGCCGGGGCTGGCCAGCCTGCGCTCGACCTTCGCTTCGTCGCTGTCGGTCTCGCTGAGCGCGCAGCAGGCCATGAACACGGCCACCTGGAACGAGCTCACGCCTGAGGCGGCGGCGCGGCTGCGCCTGGCCATCGCGCAGAGCGAGGCCATGGCCTGGCGGCCCGAGGACGAAGCGCTGCTGCGCAGCGAGATGCGCGACACCGTGCTGGTCCATATCGAAAGCTGGGAGCGCATCGCCGAGCAGGTACAGCAGGAGAAGCTGGCCGCCATGGGCCGGCTGGTGGCCAGCGTCGCGCACCAGATCCGCAATCCGCTGGCCGCCATCAGCCAGGCCAGCGAGCTGCTTGCCGAGACCAGCCGCGGGCGCCCCGAAGGCGATGTCGACGCGCGCCTGCTGCGCATCATCCATGACAATGTGCAGCGGCTCGACCAGGTGGTGTCGGACGTGCTGCAGATGTCGCGCCGGCCGCGCACCGAACGCACCGCGGTGGACCTGAACCAGGCGCTGCCGGAGATCGTTGGCCGCTGGCGGCTGGAAATGCGCGCCCGCTCGACCAGCCATGACCCGGTCGGCGCGCGCCGCACGCCGCGCCCGGCCGAGATCAACGCCAACGCGGTGCGGGTCACGGTGGACGTGGCACGCCCGGTCATCTTCGATCCTTCGCAACTGCAGCAGGTGCTGGGCAACCTGCTCGACAATGCCTGGCGCTATTGCAGCCGCCTGCCCGGCGCGATCCGCCTGCTGGCCCACGCGCTGGACCAGCACCATGCCGAGCTGATCGTCTGGAATGACGGCGTCGAAGTGTCGCGCGAACACCAGCGCACGCTGTTCGAGCCGTTCTTCACCAGCAACGCGCAGGGCACCGGCCTAGGCCTGTTCATGGCACGCGAGCTGTGCGGCGCCAATGATGCCCAGGTGCGCTACGGCACCATCTCGCTCGACGCGCTGCTGGCGCAGACCGGCATGCTGGCCCCGGCGGCACGCGATACACTGCCGGCCAAGGCCTTTGTCCTGACCCTGCGCATCGATGCGCAGGACCAGGCGGGCGGCTGACTCGCCCCGGATCTGCCGATCCCGTTCCGCCAGACCGCACGACTACCACCAGACCCATGCCCGCCAAGACGCCAGGCTCCGATCCGATTCTCGTCATCGACGACGAGGCTGACCTGCGAGAGCTGCTCGATATCTCCATCCGCCGCATGGGCCACGACGTGGTCCTGGCGGGCTCCCTGGCCGAAGCGCGCGAGCAGCTCGCGGCGCGCCGCTACAGCCTGGTGCTGACCGACATGCGCCTGGGCGATGGCCTGGGCATCGACATCGTGCGCCAGCTGTCGAGCGCGCCAGAACGCGTGCCGGTGGCGGTGATCACCGCCTACGGCAGCGCCGACAACGCGGTGGAGGCACTCAAGGCGGGCGCCTTCGACTACATCGCCAAGCCGGTCTCGCTGGACCAGCTGCGCAGCCTGATCCTCAATGCGCTCGGCCGCCAGCAGCGCGACCACGCAGACGGCGGCGAGGGCGCCGCCGGGGCGGGCACGGCGGACCGCGCCTTCAACCTGCTGCCCGGCCATTCGCCGGCCATGCACGACGTGCGCCGCGCGCTGTCGCGGCTGGCGCGCAGCATGGCGCCGATCGTCATCAGCGGGGAATCCGGCAGCGGCAAGGAGCGCGCCGCGCGCGCCATCCACGCGATCAGCACGCGCGCCGCGCATCCCTTCGTGGCGGTGAACTGCGGCGCCATCCCCGAGACGCTGATGGAGTCGGAATTCTTCGGCCACGTGAAGGGCGCGTTCACCGGCGCCGACGCCGAGCGCGGCGGCTTCTTCCAGGCCGCCAACGGCGGCACGCTGCTGCTCGACGAAGTGGCGGACCTGCCGCTGGCCATGCAGGTCAAGCTGCTGCGCGTGCTGCAGGAGCGGCGCGTGCGCAAGATCGGCGCCAGCCGCGAGGAGAACGTGGATGTGCGCGTGCTGTGCGCCAGCCACAAGGACCTGGCCGCGATGGTCGCGGCCGGCCAGTTCCGCCAGGACCTGTTCTATCGCCTCAATGTGCTGGCGCTGCGCATGCCCACCCTGCGCGAGCGCCGCGAGGACCTGCCGGTACTGGCCGGCGCCATCCTGGAGCACCTGGCGGTGCGCTACGGCGACACCCACCCCAAGCGGCTGGCGGTGGCCGCGCAGCAGCGCCTGGCGGACTATCCCTTCCCGGGCAATGTGCGCGAACTGGAGAACCTGCTCGAGCGCGCGTACGCCTTTGCGGAGGGCGAGTCCATCGAGGTGGACGACCTCGGCGCGCTGGATGCCGGCGCGGCCGACGTCGCGCTGGTCGCGCCGCGCGGATACCAGTACCAGCCCGATCCACGCTACGCCGGACGCCACGATGCACCCGCGGCGCCGGCCGCGCCGGTCGATGCGGCGCCGGCGGGTGCCGTGCGCGAGGCCGCGGGCGAGGCTGGCCGCGTCACCTTCCCGATCGACCTGCCCGGCCGCCTGGAAGCGCTCGAGCGCGACCTGATCCTGCAGGCCTTGCAGCAGACCGGCTTCAACCGCACGGCAGCGGCGCCGCTGCTGGGCCTGAGCTTTCGCCAGCTGCGCTACCGCATCCAGCAGCTCGGCATCCGCGAAGGACGCGACGATGGTGCCGACGCGGGCGAGATGGCGGATGGCGTGGCCGGCGAAGGCCTGCGCGAGACCGCGCGCAGTGCCGTGGACGCCACCAGCGGAGTGCGCGATGCCTGAGCACGACATCGGCGGGCCGGCATCTGCGGCCACGCCCGGCAGCGCCGCCACTGACGCTGCTGCTGCTGCTGCTGCCTTCAGCCCCGACCCGTCGGGCTGGGTCCCGGCCGCGCGCCGCGTGCCGTCGCCCAATTTCGATGCCCGTCCCGCCGGCATGCCGGTGGACCTGGTGGTCATCCACAACATCAGCCTGCCGCCCGGGCAATTCGGCAGCGGCGATATCGAAGCGTTTTTCCAGAACCGGCTCGACCCGTCGCGCCATCCCTTCTTCGCCACTATCCATGAGGTGCGTGTTTCGGCGCATTTCCTGGTGACGCGCACAGGCGAACTGGTGCAGTTCGTGTCGTGCCGGGACCGGGCCTGGCATGCCGGTCAGTCGGCGTTCTTCGGCCGGACCCGCTGCAACGATTTTTCGATCGGCATCGAGATCGAAGGCAGCGACGACCAGCCGTTCACGTTGGCCCAGTACCACACCACCGCGGCGCTGGTGCGTGCGCTGCTCGTCGCCTATCCGGTGCGCGCGCTGGCCGGGCACAGCGATATCGCGCCCGGCCGCAAGACCGATCCGGGCCCGCATTTCGACTGGATTGGCTTCGCGGCCGCCGCCGGCCTGGCTCGGGCCATGTTGCCCTACCGCAAAGACGGGCCCTGAGGCAAGGGCCCGGCACGCGGTCTAGGGGGATCGAGCGATCTCGGGAAAACCCTGATAAAGTCCGGCCCCTATCGAAGCGGTCCGGGCAATCAAAAAAATTTCTTTTCATTGTGCGGTAACACACCGTCAGGCGGGATTCCTTACGTCTCTTGGGCTGGCGGGTTTGGCGCGGTGCCGCATGCCGTGGCCGTCACCGGCTTCGGCTCAAAAAGACGCTTGTCAAGACTGGTCAAGCCGCTTCGTTTCACTATACTTAGTCCAGTTTTTCGTATCGACCACTATATCTAGTGGTGCTTTCGGGGAGCCAGCCTAGGTGTGCAGTTACCGCCGCAGCGCTTTACAGCGTTTCACTGCGGCCCCGCCTAAGGACTGGCGCGTCACAAGAGTCCCAGCAGAATCCAGCAATGCAGCCCGCCCCCGGCCGTTCACGGCCCGGCGAATCTTTTCTGTCTTGCGCGTTTTGCTCGGGGCTCTTTGTCACTCATAAAACACGGGTCAGAACAGGAGTTCCTCATGCAGACAGCCCAGAACGAATTTTCCACCGGCGCCACCGCCGCCGGTGTGGCAGCGAACCCGCAGTCGAGCCCCGCTGCTGCCGGCGCTGGCGACTACCAGGACTACAAGATCATCCGACGCAACGGCGCCGTGGTGGCGTTCGAGCCGAGCAAGATCTCGGTGGCCGTGACCAAGGCCTTCCTGGCGGTCAACGGCGGGCAGGGCGCCGCTTCCGCGCGTGTGCGCGAAGTGGTCGAGCAAGTCACCCAGAATGTGGTGCGCGCGCTGCTGCGCAGCCGCCCCAGCGGCGGCACCTTCCATATCGAAGACGTGCAGGATCACGTGGAACTGGCGCTGATGCGCTCGGGCGAGCATGAGGTGGCCCGTTCCTACGTGCTGTACCGCGAGAAGCGCACCCAGGAACGCGCCCAGGCCAATGCCCAGGCGGTTGCCCGCGTGCAGGAAGGCGGCGTCACGTTCAACGTGACCGACGGCGGCGTGGCCCGCGTGCTGGACGTGAGCTCGCTGCATGCCCTGATCGACAATGCCTGCTCGGGCCTGGGCGACGCCGTCAGCGCCGAGCCGATCCTCAAGGAAACGCTGAAGAACCTGTACGACGGCGTGCCCATGACCCAGGTCTACGACTCGGCCATCCTGGCCGCGCGTACCCTGATCGAGAAGGACCCGGCCTACAGCCAGGTCACCGCGCGTATCCTGCTGCACACCATCCGCAAGGAAATCCTGGGCGCCGAAGTGACCCAGACCGAAATGGTGTCGCGCTACGCCGACTACTTCCCCAAGTTCATCGCGCGCGGCATCGAAGCCGAGCTGCTGGACGAGAAGCTGGCCACCTATGACCTGGCCCGCCTGGGCGCCGCGCTGGACGCCCAGCGCGACTTCCAGTTCAACTACCTCGGCCTGCAGACCCTGTACGACCGCTACTTCCTGCACATCGACGAAGCGCGCATCGAAATGCCGCAGGCTTTCTTCATGCGCGTGGCGATGGGCCTGGCGCTGGGCGAGAAGGACCGCGAAGCGCGCGCCATCGAGTTCTACCAGCTGCTGTCGTCGTTCGACTTCATGTCGTCCACGCCGACCCTGTTCAACTCTGGCACCCGCCGCTCGCAGCTGTCGTCGTGCTACCTGACCACCGTGTCGGACGACCTCGAGGGCATCTACGAAGCGCTCAAGGAAAACGCGCTGCTGTCCAAGTTCGCCGGCGGCCTGGGCAACGACTGGACCAATGTGCGCGCGCTCGGCTCGCACATCAAGGGCACCAACGGCAAGTCGCAAGGCGTGGTCCCGTTCCTGAAGGTCGTCAACGACACCGCGGTCGCGGTCAACCAGGGCGGCAAGCGCAAGGGCGCGGTGTGCGCCTACCTGGAGACGTGGCACCTGGACATCGAGGAATTCCTCGAGCTGCGCAAGAACACCGGCGACGACCGCCGCCGCACCCACGACATGAACACGGCGAACTGGATTCCCGACCTGTTCATGAAGCGCGTGATGGAAGCCGGCGAGTGGACGCTGTTCTCGCCCGCCACCTGCCCGGACCTGCACGACAAGGTCGGCCGCGCCTTCGAAGAAGCCTACCTGGGCTATGAAGCCAAGGCCGCCCGGGGCGAGCTGAAGCTGTTCAAGAAGATCCCCGCCATGCAGCTGTGGCGCAAGATGCTGGGCATGCTGTTCGAGACCGGCCATCCCTGGATCACCTTCAAGGATCCGTGCAACATCCGCAGCCCGCAGCAGCACGTGGGCGTGGTGCACAGCTCCAACCTGTGCACGGAAATCACGCTCAACACCAACGAGAGCGAGATCGCGGTATGCAACCTGGGTTCGGTGAACCTGGTCGCCCACCTGAAGCAACTGGCCGACGGCACCCAGGTGCTCGACCACGCCAAGCTCGAGAAGACCATCCGCACCGCCATGCGCATGCTCGACAACGTGATCGACATCAACTACTACGCGGTCGACAAGGCGAAGAACTCCAACCTGCGCCACCGCCCGGTCGGCATGGGCATCATGGGCTTCCAGGACTGCCTGCACCTGCTGCGCCTGCCGTACGCCAGCGACGCCGCCGTGCAGTTCGCCGACACCTCGATGGAAGCGGTGTGCTACTACGCCTACCGCGCCTCCAGCGAGCTGGCCGAGGAACGCGGCCGCTATAGCACGTACGAAGGCTCGCTGTGGGATCGCGGCATCCTGCCGCAGGACTCGCTCAAGCTGCTGGCCGAGGAACCATGGACTGGGACAGCCTGCGCGCGCGCATCAAGCAGCACGGCATGCGCAACTCGAACTGCATCGCGATCGCGCCCACGGCAACGATCTCGAACATCATCGGCGTGTCGGCCTGCATCGAACCGACCTTCCAGAACCTGTACGTCAAGTCCAACCTGTCGGGCGAGTTCACGGTGGTCAACGACTACCTGGTGCGCGACCTGAAGGCACGCGGCCTGTGGGACGAAGTGATGGTCGCCGACCTGAAGTATTTCGACGGCAAGCTGGCCCGCATCGACCGCATCCCGCAAGACCTGCGCGACATCTACGCCACCGCCTTCGAAGTCGAGCCGAGCTGGCTGGTGGAAGCCGCCAGCCGCCGCCAGAAGTGGATCGACCAGGCCCAGTCGCTGAACATCTACATGGCCGGCGCCTCGGGCAAGAAGCTGGACGACACCTACAAGCTGGCCTGGCTGCGCGGCCTGAAGACCACGTACTACCTGCGCACCATGGCAGCCACCCACGTGGAGAAATCCACCGTGTCGCGCGGCTCGCTCAACGCCGTGTCGTCGGGTAGCGACAGCGGTATCAGCGCCGCCGGCATCGACCAGGCCGCCGCCGCCGCCCCGGCCATGCCGGAAGCCGAAGGCGCGGTCTGCACGATGCGCCCGGGCGACGCCGGTTTCGACGAGTGCGAAGCCTGCCAATAAGCTGAAAGCCGCCCCCGTTAGCCCAGAGTGGGCCGCGGGTGCGGCCCACTGAAGAATTCCACGGAGAACCACATCATGCTGAGCTGGGACGACGACGTTCAAGCCACCCCGCAGGCCGCACCGCAGCCTGCTCCCCAACCCGCCCTGCCGGCCGGCCTCGCCGCCGACCAGCAAGGCGTGCTGCCGCCTGCCGCCACCCAGCCGGCCGGCTCGGGCATCCTTGGCAACCACCCGAACGCCGCCGCCGTGCAAAGCGACCGCCGCGTCAACGCTGCCGACAAGCGCGTGATCAACGGCTCGACCGACGTCAACCAGCTGGTGCCGTTCAAGTACAAATGGGCCTGGGAAAAGTACCTGGCCGGCTGCGCCAACCACTGGATGCCGCAGGAAATCAACATGTCGCGCGACATCGCGCTGTGGAAGGACCCGAACGGCCTGACCGAAGACGAGCGCCGCGTGATCAAGCGCAACCTCGGCTTCTTCGTCACCGCCGACTCGCTGGCCGCCAACAACATCGTGCTGGGCACCTACCGCCAGATCACCGCGCCGGAATGCCGCCAGTACCTGCTGCGCCAGGCCTTCGAGGAAGCGATCCACACGCACGCCTACCAGTACATCGTGGAGTCCCTCGGCCTCAATGAAGCCGAGATCTTCAACGCGTACCACGAGGTGAAGTCGATCCGCGACAAGGACGAGTTCCTGATCCCGTTCATCGACACGCTGACCGATCCGGCCTTCAAGACCGGCACGCCCGAGAACGACCAGAAGCTGCTCAAGTCGCTGATCGTGTTCGCCTGCATCATGGAAGGCCTGTTCTTCTACGTGGGCTTCACGCAGATCCTGGCCATGGGCCGCCAGAACAAGATGACCGGTGCCGCCGAGCAGTACCAGTACATCCTGCGCGACGAGTCCCTGCACTGCAATTTCGGCATCGACCTGATCAACCAGATCAAGCTCGAGAACCCGCACCTGTGGACCAACGAGTTCAAGGCCGAGATCACCGAGCTGTTCAAGAAGGCCGTGGACCTGGAATACCGCTACGCCGAGGACACCATGCCGCGCGGCGTGCTGGGTCTGAACGCGCCGATGTTCAAGGGCTACCTGCGCTTCATCTGCAACCGCCGCTGCCAGCAGATCGGCCTGGAGCAGCTGTTCCCGAACGAGGAAAACCCGTTCCCGTGGATGAGCGAGATGATCGACCTGAAGAAGGAACGCAACTTCTTCGAGACGCGCGTCATCGAGTACCAGACTGGCGGCGCGCTGTCGTGGGATTGAGTTGTTGTCGGCCGGCTGCCGGCGGTAGCGTAGCGATACGCCGAGCGGCACGAGGGCGCACTGGATAGCCGGTCTCGGGTCCGGACGCCAGGCTGACGCAGATGGGGGGTGGCAATCAACGGATTGCCACCCCCTGTTTTTTTGTCGCTTCGCCGGTCTGCGCGACGACTGACAAGGCGCAAAGGCGGCAGTCCTGGTGCCGCGGCGCGGCTCCCCATGCGGCCCGCCGGCTCAGGCGCCGATCTGCCGCAGCGCCTTCTCGATGGCCTCCGCGCTGTCCGGGCGTACCAGCCGCGCCACTTCCGCGCCGTCACGCATGAACACCAGCGTCGGCCACAGCTTGACGCGGAACGAGCGGCCCAGGGGCCTGCCGCTGCCGTCCTCGACCTTGAAGTGCTGCACGCCGGGGTGGCTGGCCAGCGCGCGGGCCAGGTGCGGCTGGGCGCGCAGGCAGTAGCCGCACCAGGGCGCGCCGAATTCGATCAGCGCCGCGCCCTTGATGGCGTCGATATCGGTTCGCGCGGGCTCGCGCGCGGCGTATTGCTCGGTCATCGTCATGCTGGAGTCTCCTGGTGCGTGGCGCATGCAGTGCGCATCGCGCCGCCGTCGCCGGCAGTCATTCTGGCATGAGGGCTGCGAAGCCGTGAAACGCATCCGGGAGCCGGCACAAGCTCACGCCTGCGATTGCCGGGGCAGCCCTGCGGGCGCGGAGGGCGGCGTGCCTTCGGCTGCTGCCTTGCCCCAGCGCACCGTCGCCAGCAGCGAGGCCGCCACGATGAGACCGCCGCCGATCCAGGCCGTGGCCGTGATCCGCTCTCCCAGCCAGATGGTGGCGAACACGGCGCCGAACGCGGGTTCGCTGCCCATCAGCAAGGCCACGCGCGTGGGGTTGCTGCGCTTGATGGCGTAGTTCTGCGCGAAGAAGGCGAACAGCGTGCAGGCGAGCACCAGGTAGAGCACGCTGGCCCAGAACGGGGCATGGCCGGCCAGCGAGGGCAGCGGCTGCCAATGCGCCGGCATCAGCACCAGTGCGGCCAAGGCGCTGCCGCCCGCCACCACGCCGGCCTGTACCGCGGTCACCGTCAGCGCCGGCAGCGGCGTGGCGCGCAGCACGCGCTTGGTTACGCAGACGATCACCGCGCGCAGCGCCGCGGCGGCCAGGATCAGCGCATCGCCGGGGTTGAAGGCAACGGCGCCGTCGCCGGCCAGCAGCCATGCGCCCGCCAGCGAGAGCGCCACCGCGGCCCATTCGATGCGCGCGGGCCGGCGCTTGAGCAGCAGCCATTCGGCCAGCGGCGTCAGCACCACGCACAAGCTGATGAGGAAGGCCGCGTTGGCCGCGTGCGTGAGCAGCACGCCGAAGGTCTCGCACAGGAAGATGCCGAGCAGCAGCACGCCGCTGCCGAGCACGCCGCGCAGCGTCGCGGCGTCAACGCGGCGCAGGGCGCCCAGCGCGGGCGAGAGGATCACGAAGGTGATGCCGAAGCGCAGCGCCAGCAGTCCCAGCACCGGATAGAAGAGCAGGGCGCCCTTGACGACGCCGTAGCTGCTGCCCCAGACGACAGCGACCGCGAGCAGCATGAGGTCGGACAGTATCAACAGGCGCTTTGGGGTAGGCATGATGGGTTCGGAGGTCGCAAGGGCGCGCAAAGGCCGGGAGAAGCATTGTCTGGCTTTGCGGCGGCGATGATAATCATGGTTGCATGCACATCTTTTATGTCGTGGGTGCATCAATGCCGGCTGACTCGCCTGGCCGTCGCCTCCGGAGCCATCCCTATGAACCCGACCGATTTCCTCGCCTTGCTGCCCGACATGGCCGTGTTCGCGCGCGTGGTGGACGCGGGTAATTTCTCGCTCGCCGCGCGCCAGCTCGGCAGCACGCCGTCGACGGTGAGCCGCCAGATCAAGCGGCTGGAGGAGGCGCTGGCCACGCGCTTGCTCGAGCGCTCCACGCGCCGGGTGCGCGTGACGGAATCCGGTGCGCAGGTGTACCGCTACTGCCGCGACATGGTGGGCGCGGCAGCGGGTGCGGTCGACGCGGCGGGCCAGTTGTCCGGCCGGCCCCAGGGCAGGGTCAGCGTGAGCGCGCCGACCGCGTTCGCCAAGACGGTGATCCATCCGCTGGTGGCGGGCTTCCTGCGCGCCTACGGCGAGATCGACCTGCAGTTGATGTTCACCGACCACGAGGTCGATCCACTCGAGCACGACCTCGACCTGGTGATCCGGCTGACCGAGCGGCCGCCGCCCGGTCTGGCCGGGCGCCGTCTCGGCGCGGTGCGCTGGGTCTTGTGCGCGTCGCCGGCTTACCTGGGCGCGCGCGGCACGCCCGTGCATCCGCGCGAACTGGCCTTGCACGACTGCCTGTACCTGGGGGAGACCGCCGACGACAACCGCTGGCGCCTGCGGCGCGAGGCGGAGACCCATACGGTGGCGGTGCGGGGGCGCTACATTGCCAATCACGCTGGCGCGCGCCTGGAAGCGGCGCAGCAGGACCTGGGCATCGCCTCGCTGCCCGAGTTCACCGCCGCCGGCGCGCTGCGCGACGGCACGCTGGTGCGCGTGCTGGCCGACTGGGAGTTGCAGGCGCGCGCCTATGTCGGGCCGGTGTGGCTGCTCTATCCGCCCAATCGCTTCCTGCCGCCCAAGGTGCGTGTGCTGATCGACTACCTCGCCGCGCATATCGGCGGGGCTGGCTGAGCGGCGGCGCAACGGCGTGGCGCGGTGCGGTGCGGTGCGGTTTTTCCCGCGCGCCGATCGGCGTGCGAGGAAAGTGAACGGCGCGAGCCTGTAGACTCATATTCCGTTTCGCCGTCTTGCTGTTTTGCAGTTTCGTTATTTGGCGCAGTTCTTCCCATCGTCCCCCGTTTTCAGGAGCCACAATCCATGTCGCAGCCCGAAATCACCCTGTACCACTCCCCCAACACGCGTTCCACCGGCGCGCTGATCCTGCTCGAGGAACTGGGCGTGCCATATCGCCTGCACCCGCTCAATATGAAGACGGGCGAGCAGCGCGAGCCGGCCTACCTGGCCATCAACCCGATGGGCAAGGTGCCGGCGATTCGCTACGGGGACGCGCTGGTGACCGAGCAGGCCGCCATCTTCATTTTCCTGGCCGACCTGTTCCCGCAGGCCAGGCTCGCCCCCGCGCTGACCGATCCGTTGCGTGGGCCGTACCTGCGCTGGCTGGCCTTCTACGGATCGAGCTTCGAGCCGGCGATCGTGGACCGCTCGCAGCAGCGCGAGACCCCGCGCGCGATGTGCCCTTACGGCGACTACGACACCGTCATCGGCACCCTGCTGGGGCAGCTCGAAAAGGGTCCTTACCTGCTGGGCGACACCTTCAGCGCGGCCGACGTGCTGTGGGGCACCGCGCTGGCCTGGATCACCCACTTCAAGCTGGTCGAGGCGACGCCGGCGGTGAAGGCGTATATCGAGCGCACCACCTCGCGGCCGGCGGTGGCGCGCGCCCGCGAGATCGATGCGAGGCTGGTGGCGCAGCAGGGCGCCTGACAGGCTGACAGCCCGGCACGCGCCGGCGCGCCGGCCCTGGCTATAGCTCCAGCACCAGCCGCTTGCAGGCAGCGCGCGAGCAGCAGGTCATCATCCTGCCGTTGGCCTCGCGCTCGGCGCGCGTCAGCACCACGTCACGGTGGTCGATCTCGCCGGCCAGCACACGCACCTCGCAGGAGCCGCACAGGCCTTCCTCGCAATCGCTCTGCATGTCGATATTGGCGGCGCGCAACGCCGCCAGCACGGTCTGGTCCGCCGCTACCGTGACCACGATGCCGGAGTCCTTCAGCTCCACCTCGAAGGCCTGCTCCCTGGCGGGGTCGAGCGTGCCCAGGGCGGATTCGAAATGCTCGATGCGCAGCGCGTCGCCGGGCCAGCTGGCGCAGCATTCCTGCAGCGCGCGAAGCATGGGCGCCGGGCCGCAGGCGTAGATCTGCGTGTGCGGGTCGGGCTGGCCGAGCAGTGCCTGGAGATCGGCGCGGCGGCCCTCGTCGCTTGCGTGCACGTGCAGGCGGTCCGCGTGCAGCGCCGCGAGTTCGTCGAGCAGCGCCATCGACGCGCGCGAACGGCCGCTGTAGTGCAGGGCGTAGTCGATCCCCAGCTGCCTTGCGCGCCGCGCCATCGCGCTCACCGGCGTGATGCCGATGCCCCCGGCGATGAAGATCAGCTTGCGCGCGCTCTCGTCGAGCCGGAAGTGATTGCGCGGACCGCGGATCTTGAGGCGGTCGCCTGGTTTCACATTGTCGTGCACCCAGGCCGAGCCGCCGCGGCCCTGCGCCTCGCGCAGCACGGCGATTTCCAGCGCGCTGCTGTCGGCCGGGTCGCCGCATAGCGAGTACTGGCGCGACAGCCCGGTGCCGCCGCATTCCACGTCGATGTGCGAGCCCGGTGTCCAGCGCGGCATCGGCCGGCCGTCGGGCGAGACCAGCCGCAGCCGGACGATGCCGTTGGCCGCGCGGCTCACGGCCTGCACCACCACTGGCCGGCTGGCCGCGTGCGCGGACGGTTCGCCGATGCGCACCTGCGCCTGCGCATCGAGCAGGGCGCGATCGGCGCGCTCGGGGTTCCGCGCGGGATCCCATTCCACCCACACATGCTCGGGGCCGCGGAACGAGGTGTTGGGCACGTAGCTGAAGCGCTGCTCGGCCAGGCGCATATGGGGCAGGCGCCGCGTGAGCTCCTGCAGGAAGACCTGCATCTCCATGCGTGCCAGGTTCTTGCCCATGCACTGGTGCGAGCCGTAGCCGAAGGTAAGCTGGTCGCTGGCGTTCTCGCGGCGGATATCGAAGAGATCGGCGTCGGTGAAGTGCCCTTCGTCATGGTTGGCCGACGAGGTCACGATCAACAGTTTCGAGCCGGCCGGGATGTCCACGCCGCCGACCTGCACGTCGCGCGTGGCCAGGCGCCGCCACGCCGCGACCGAGCCGTTGTGGCGCAGGCATTCTTCCACCGCGTTGGGGATCAGGCCGGGGTCTTCGCAGATCTCCTGCCAGGCGCGCGGATGCTGCAGCAGCAGCTTGATCGCATTGGCGGTCGCATTGGCCGTGGTCTCGTGCGCGGCGACGATGCCGGCCATCATCATCGAGTGCAGGTAGGAGTCGGTGACGACCTCCGGATGCTCCTGCTGCTTGCGGATGCCGTAGCGCATCCAGCCCGGGCCGGACGGATCCTGCCGCATCTTGTCGAGTATCTTGCCGGCGAGCTGCCAGAAGTTGCCCACCGCGTGCGCGACCTCCACCTGCTCCTCCGGCTTCGGCCGGCCCCAGGTGTTGACCGTATGCGCGATGGAATACTTGCGCAGCAGGTCCATGTCTTCCTCGGGCACGCCGAGGAAGTGCAGCGCCACCGTCAGCGGCACTTCCCACAGCATCTGATCGACCAGGTCGGCGCGGCCGTCATCGATGAAGCGGTCGACGTATTCGCGCGCCAGGCGGCGCACCATGGGCTCGTGGTGCCTGAGCTCCTCCGGTGTGAAGGGTTCCATCAGCACCCGGCGGCGCGGCATGTGGGCAGGCTCGTCCTCGTTGACCAGCGTGCGGTTCATCGCGTAGCCGTACGACGCGAGCACCGCGTTGGCCTCGGGCCCGGTGGGCGTGATCTTCTCCAGCGCGATCGACGGGCTGAAGGTGAGGTTGTCGCGGAAGATGGCCTTGATGTCGTCGTAGCGGGTCACCACCCAGTAGCCGAGCTTCGGGCTGTAGAAAACCGGCTCCTGCTCGCGCGCCCAGCGCACGTACTCGGGCGGGTCCTGCTGGTAGCCGTCCCCGAACGGGTCGAATTCCGCGGCGCGCGCGCTGACCGGGCAGCCGCTCGGCGTGCGCTGCGCCGTCAGCAGGCTGTGGTCAACGGGGCATCCCGATGCGCGCGGATTGTGGGTGTCGTTGGCCATCTGTGCTGCTCCGGTGTTCGTTGCTCAAAGGTTCAGGCGTTGCGCCGCTTGCTCAGTCCAGCGTGATCTTCAGGTCGCGGATCAGCTTGTGCCAGCGCGTGGTCTCGCTGCGCAACAGGTCGGCATATTGGGCCGGCGTATTGCCAACCGGCTCCACGCCGAAGTCCACCAGCCGCTTGTTGACGGCCGGCTCCCTGATGGCGGCAACCACTTGCTTGTTCAGCGTGGCGATCACTTCGGGCGGCGTGCCGGCGGGCACCACCATGCCTACCAGCGCCGCCGCTTCCACATTCTTGTAGCCGGCTTCGGCGAAGGTCGGCACGTCCGGCAGTTGCGGCAGGCGGGTCGGGTTTGCCACTGCCAGCGCCTTGACCTTGCCGCCCTTGATGAAGCCCGCGCCCGCGGCCAGGTCGACCATCATGGCCGGGACCTGTCCGCCGGCCACGTCGGCCAGTGCCGGCGCCGCGCCGCGGTAGGGCGCGTGGACCATGTTCAGTCCGGCCTCCACCTTGAGCAGTTCCATCGCGAGGTGGTGCGGGCTGCCGGCGCCGGCGGAGGCGTAGTCGATGCCGCCGCTCCTGGACTTGGCCTTGGCGATGAACTCCTGCACGGTGTTGACCGGCATGCCGGGACCGACCACGAGGATCATCGGGAACTTGCCCAGCAGCGTGACCGGCGCCAGATCCTTGACCGGGTTGTAGGAAAGCGTCTTGTACAGCGCCGGGTTGAAGACCAGCGTGCCGTTGTCCGCCGACAGCACCGTATAGCCATCGGCCGGTGCGCGCGCGGTCTCTGCCGCGGCGATCGCGGTGTTGCCGCCCGGCTTGTTGTCGACCACCACCGGCTGGCCCAGCCGGGCCGAAAGCGCCTGGCCGATCGAGCGCGCCAGGAAGTCCGAGCCGCCGCCGGCGGCGTACGGCACGATCCAGCGCACCGGCTTGGTCGGGAAGGCGGGGTCGGCAAAGGCGGCGCCCGGCAGCCAGGGAAGGGCGGCCAGGCCCAGGCCGAGGGCCATGAATTTGCGGCGGACGATGATCATCTTGTCTCCTGTTTCCGGTTCTCTTGTTTTTCCGGTCTGGATTCGTCCCGGCGTGCTTGGCGTCCGGGTTGTGTTTTGCGTAAATGATATACGCATTGCGTAATTTGGTGATGCGGGTTAACGTGAGGATCGGCACAAGGGGCCAGATGACGGCCAGTTGACGGCCATATGGCTACGCCGGCCTCGCCGCACGGCATTCTCCGCACTAGAATCTCCGCCCATGACGACATCACCCGATCCCATCGAAGCGGGCGCTCCCGCCGGCCCGCAGGCGCGCGAGCGCCGCCAGCGCGTGCAGTCCGCGCAGACCGGCATGGCCGTGCTCAAGGGCCTGGCCCGGCTCGGCGGGCGCGCCACGCTGACCGCGCTGGCCGCGCATGTCGGCGAGAGCCCGGCCAAGGTGCACCGCTACCTGGCCAGCCTGGTCGAGGAAGGGCTGGTGGCGCAGGAGGCCAGCACGCAGCAGTATTCCCTCGGCATGGAAGCCATGCTGATCGGGCTGGCGGCCATGCGGCAGGTCGATCCGGTGCGGGTGGCCGAGCCTTCCCTGGTCCGCCTGCGCGAGGCGCTGGGGGTGACGTGCTTCGTCGCGGTGATGGGCAACAAGGGGCCGACCATCGTGCGCTTCGAGGAGCCGGGCCTGCCGGTGACGGTGAACGTGCGGGTGGGTTCGGTCATGCCGCTGCTGTGGTCGGCCACCGGCCGCACCTTCCTGGGCATGCTGGACGAGCCGCCGGTGCTGGCGATGGCGGAGGCGGAACTGGCGGTGGCGCCGGCCGAGCTGCGCGCGCAGCTCGACGCCGGGGATCCCATCGGGCAGCTGCGGCGCGAAGTGCAGGCCGCCGGCTGCGCGGTGGTGCGCGATACCAACCTGAAGGGCATCAGCGCGGTGGCCGCGCCGCTGTACGACTACACCGGCCGCGTGTGCGCGGTGATCACGGCGCTGGGCGCCACGGGCGGCTTCGATGCCGCGATGGACGGGCCGGTCGGCACGGCAGTGCGCCGGGAGGCGCGGGCGGCCAGTGCGTTGCTGGGCCATCCGGGGGCGCCGCCTGCCGCATGACCTGGCGCCCGGACCAGCCGGGCAGGGGGCTCAGGCGGCCTTGCGTTCGGCGGCTTGCGCGCCGGCGGTGTCGGCCGTCTTGCGTTCGCCGCCCAGCGCTTCGGTCAGGTCGGCCAGCAGGCTGGCCAGCTCGCCCGCCATCATGGTGAAGTCGCCGTCGAAGCGTTCGTCCTCGTCGCGCGCGCTGGCGTCGGCCTGTTCCTTGATCACGTCGAGCGGGGCCACTCGCTTGATGGTCAGCGACTCGGTCAGCACGAAGGACACGCGGTCGTTCCAGGTCATGGCGAGGCGCGTGCAGCGCTTGCCCGCGGCAATGTGGCGGCGCAGGTCCTCGGCATCGAGCGGATGGCGCACGTAGCGCACCGTGGCCTTGCTCTCGGCGCTCGATTGCAGCTCGATTTCCTGGTCCACGGTGAAGCCGGCCGGCGCCGTGTCATTGGCCAGCCAGTCGGTCATGGCGGCGACCGGCGACTGGTTCACATGGAGGTTTTCCAGCGGCAGCGGGTCGATCGCCTTGAACAGCAGGCCCCGCACTTCGTCGGCCTTGGCCGGGGCGGCGGCATCGATGGCCAGCCAGCCGTTGACCGGGTCGATCCACACCCGGGTATCGCGGCGGATGCTGAAGGCGCGCGGCAGCAGTTCCTCGGTGACCTGCTCCTTGAGCTCGCGCATTTGCTTGCGGCCGGGCTTGAAGCCTTGCTGTTCCTCGAGTTCGAGGGCGCGCGCCTTGGTGACCTGGTTGACCACGGTGGACGGCAGCAGCTTCTTCTCGGTGCGCATGGTCAGCAGCATCTGCTTGCCGACCTGGTGGACCAGGGCGCCGTTTTCACGCGGCGAGGCCCAGCCCTGGGTCTGCATTTCCAGGCTGGTGCCCGGGAAGAAGGCATGGCGCGCCAGGCAGGCCTCGACTTCGTCGGCGGCGAGGGACCACGGTGCGGACAGACGGTGCAGCTGGAGATTCTTGAACCACATGGGAATTCGGCCAAAGGGACCGATTCTAGCCGGTTAGCGTGGCCGATGCGGTAACAATGCGTGAAAGCGGCGGATAGAAGGGCTGCACGGGCAACGGAGCGGCGCCGGGCGGGCCGGCGGAATGCGGCAGGGGCCGGGCTGCCTGCCGCAACCCGGCCCCTGCCGCGTGCCGGAGCCTCAGATGTCGAGCTTGCTGATCTTCGAGCCTTCCAGCGACAGGCCTGCCATCAGGCCGGCGTTGGTCACCACGAAGCCGATGATCGGCTGCTGGGCCGTGTTGGTGTCGATGGTGCCGTTGGCGCCGATCGTGGCCAGCGCCACTGTGGCATCGCCGCCAACGGTCCAGCCGCTGCTGTTGACGAACTTGTCGAGCGAGTCCTGAGTCATGAACATCAGGATGATGGCCTTGGACTGCGCGCCGATCTGCCAGCCCACCGAACCCGAGATGATGCGGTAGTAGCCATGCGTGGCGCCGCCCGCGCGCAGCGAGCCGTCGCCGTATTCGCCGCCCACCACGAAGCCGGCCGAGATGGTGTTGGGAAAGACCAGGATGCCGCGCGCGCGGTTGGCCAGCTGCCGCGAGCTGCTCGCCGTGGCGTACAGCTTGCTGAGCGCGCCGTCCACGCCGCCGTCGATCTCGCGGCGCTTGGCCGCCTTGTCCGTGGGGGCGCCCGGCGTGGTGGTGCAGGCACCCAGCAAGCCTGAAGAAGCCAGCACCAGGCCTGCGCCCGCCGTCAGAAACGATCTGCGTTCCATACTCACTCTCCTGATTGTTTTACGTCACAATGCACCGCTAACAGAGCACCGGTACCGGAGCCTTCCGTCCCCTCTCGCCTGCAAACTCGCTTTATCCAAGGATAGGCGTAATCGGCACTTGTAGAAACGTGAAATCGCAGGGCAGGAATTCCTCTCGGTTTTCCCTAAAGTGCCACTGGAATCCTCCGTTTCTGGAGAAATATACAAGCCTGCAGACCGAAGCGGTGTAGGACGAAGCTGCATTTCGCGACGAACCTGTCCTACAGATTCGTGCCCGACGCGGCGACATGTCCGTGGCCCGGCGGCGGGCCAGGAACCCGGGCGCGCCAGGCGTGTCCATCAAAGATGAAATCCGTGAAATTCCTCAAATCCGTGAAGTCCCTGACGTCCCTGAAGTCCAGTTTCGTCCTGATCCCCGTCACCCTGCTGGCCGCTGCCTGTGCCTCGCATTCGCCCGCTCCCGACCCGCAAGCCGCAGGCGAAGCCAATGCGCAGTGGCAGTCGCTGCGTGCCGACTACACCGCCTGCGCCAAGGGCCAGACCGACGCCGGCTTGTCCGGCAGCGCCTCGCCGCAGGATCTCGCCGGCGCCGCGCTGAAGGCGTGCCAGCCGAAGCTGGATGCCATGCGCAGCGCGTTCCGCGAATACCTGGATGCGCAGATGGTGTCCGCGCACGGGCGCGACGGCGCGCGCCAGGCCGCCGACCGCGTTTCGCGGGATACCGAGGCCAAGACCCGCAGCTACCTGGTTCGCTATGTAGAGGTGGAACGCTACAACGCCAAGCCGCACTAGCCCGCAAGCTGACCGGCCGGCGCGGGCCGCCGCGGCCTGCTGTGGTGTAATGCGCGGACGCGTCCCCTCAACACCCATGGCAGTCCATCCCGATGACCCTCTCCCCCGAACGCCTGCAGCTCGCCCACGAGCGCTTCCTTGACGAAAATCCCGAAGTGGTTTCGCTGCTCAAGGCCATCACCGAGCGTCATGCGCGCGCAGCCGGCATGAGCGTGGAAGCCTTCCAGCTTTCCGAACTGGAGCGCGCCATCGGGCGCGAAGCGCGGCTGCGGCGCATGACTGCAGACGAACTGTTGCTGGTCTACCTGGGGGAGCGCACAGCGCCGGCGCCCCGCCGCTGATGCGCATGGCCGCGCCGCCGCCTCAGGGCTTGGCCGGCGGCGCGCCAGCCGCATCTTCAGCCGCATCCTCTTGCGCCGGCCGCAACAGCAGCCACGCGCACGCCGCGCCACCGGCCGCCAGCAGCGCGGACAGCAGCATCACCCGGCGAAAGCCCGCCACGAAGGCATTGCTTACCGCATGACGGACGGCCTGCGCCGCCCGTGGCTCCGCCGTCGCGGGGATCTCGATGGCGGCAAGGCGGCCGCGCTGCGCCTGCACCGCCTGCACGACCTGCGCCGGCACCACCGCGCCGGACCCCGCCAGCGCGCGCTCCAGCCTGCGATCGAACACATTCGCCATCACGATCCCCAGCACCGCGATCGCCAGCAGCGTCGCCACCCGCGCGGCGGCATTGTTGATGCCGGATGCCGTGCCGGCCGAGCCAGGCGGTACCGCATTCATGACCGTGGTCGTCAACGGCGCCACGCTGATCGTCATGCCCGCGCCGAGCACCAGCACGGCGGGGAAGAACGTCGTCCAATAGCTGCCGCCGCCTGAGCCTGGCAGTGCGAACAGGGCAAAGCCCGCCGCCGCGACCAGCGGCCCCACGATCAGCGGGCCGCGCGCACCGTGCCGGTCCACCAGTCCACCCGCCCAGCCCGAGAGCAGGAACATCAGCAGGATGAAGGGCAGCAGCGCGGCCCCCGCGGCGGTCGATGAATAACCCTGCACCTGGATCAGGTTGAGCGGAAAGAAGAACAGGCCGCCGCCGAGCGCGGCGTAGAGCAGCAGGGTCAGCAGATTGGCCCCGAGAAAGGCGCGCGAGCGGAACAGCGCGGGCGGCATGATCGGATTGGCGACCCGCGTCTGCACCCACGCGAACAGGCCCAGCGCGAGCATGCCGGCGGCGCCGGGCAACCATACTTGCGCATGGCCCCAGCCCTGCCCCGGGGAAGCGATCAGGGCGTAGACCACACCACCCAGCCCCAGCGCCACCAGCAGGCTGCCCGCCCAGTCGAGCGACCCCGCCTGCCCGGGCGCGCGGCTTTCCGGCACGCGCCAGAACGCGATCACCAGCACCGCCGCGGCCAGCGGCAGGTTGACCAGGAAGGCGGCACGCCACGACAGATGCTCGATCAGCCAGCCGCCCGCCACCGGGCCGAGCGCGGCGGTCATGGCGGTGGCGCCGGACCAGGTGCCGATGGCCTTGCCGCGCCGGCTCTGGTCGAATGACGCGGACAGCAGCGCCAGGCTGCCCGGCACCAGCAGCGCGGCACCCACGCCCTGCGCCGCACGGGCCGCGACCAGGTGGCCGATATTGCCGGCCAGCCCGCACCAGGCCGAACTGGCGGCGAAAACCGCCACGCCCAGCGCGAACACGCGGCGCCGGCCGAAGCGGTCTCCCGCCGCGCCACCCACCAGCAGCAGCGCCGCCAGCAGCAGCGCATAGGCCTCCACCGCCCATTGCATGCCGCTCAGGCTGGCACCGAGATCCTTCTGCAATGCCGGCAGGGCCACGTTGACCACGGTGCTGTCGATGAACGCCATGCTCGACGCCAGGATGGTCGCGGCCAGCACCCATGGCTCGTCGGCGCGCGCGCAGCCGGCGCCGCCAGGCCGGGCCCGGATCGCGCTGTCGTCGCAGGGGCCCTGGGCCAGCGGCGTGGTCGACATGGCCGGCGACGCGCGGGCGCTATGCCACCGGCGCCAGCGGGCGCAGCTCGCCCAACATGGTCGGCACCAGCTCCGCTACGGTGGGATGGATGTGCATGGCGCGCTGGAGCACCGCGTAGGGCGCGCGCGCATACATGGTGTCGAGAATGCAGTGGATGACTTCGTCGCCGCCCACGCCCAGCACCATCGCGCCCAGGATCTCGCGGCTGTCGGCATCGACCAGGATCTTCATGAAGCCCAGCGTCTCGCCTTTTTCCACGGCGCGCCCCACCCGGGTCATGGGGCGCGTGCCCACCAGCACCCGGCGCCCGGACTGTCTTGCCTCGTGCTCGGTCATGCCGACGCGGCCCAGCGGCGGATCGGTGAAGAGCGCATAGGCAGGGATGCGGTCGTCCACGGTGCGCGGCGGCTCGCCTGACGCCGTGTCCAGCAGGTTCGCGGCGACGATCTCGAAGTCGTTATAGGCGGTATGGGTGAAGGCACCGCGCCCGTTGCAGTCGCCCAGCGCCCAGATCCCGGGCACATTGGTGCGCAGCTGCGTATCGACCTGGATATACCCGTGCGCATCGGTGGCGACGCCGGCGCGGTCCAGGCCGAGATCGTCGGTGTTCGGCCGGCGGCCCACCGCCAGCAGCACGTGCGAGCCGGCGATCTCGGGCGCGCCGTGCACGCAGTCCATCTTCACCACCACTTCGCCGCCGCGCTGCTCCAGCGCGATGCATTCGGCATCCAGGCGCAGGCCGATGCCCTCGGCCGCCAGGATGTCGCGCACCGCCTCGGACACTTCGGGGTCTTCGCGCTCGATCAGGCGCGGGCCGCGCTGCACGATGGTGACTTCGCTGCCGAAGCGGCGGAACATCTGGCCGAACTCCAGCCCGATGTAGCTGCCGCCCACCACCAGCAGGTGGCGCGGCAACTGGTCCACGCGCATCATGCCGGTATTGGTCAGGTAGTCCACCTGGTCCAGCCCCGGCATGGGCGGGGTGGCCGCGCGCCCGCCGACATTGATGAAGATCTGGGCGGCCCGCAGCACGGCATCGCCCACGCGCACGGTGTCCGGGCTCTCGAAACGGGCATGTCCAAGATAGACGGTGCCCCCTTCCAGCCTGCGCACCCACGCTTCCACGCCCCGGCTGGAGTTGCCGACCACGCCGTCCTTGCGCGCCTTGACGCGCGCCATGTCGACCGTCACCGGTCCGCCGGTGATCACGCCGAAATCGGCGCCGCGCCGCGCCAGATGGGCCGCGTAGGCGCTCGCCACCATGGTCTTGGTGGGGATGCAGCCATTGTTGACGCAGGTGCCGCCAAAGGCCAGGCGCTCGATCACGGCGACTTTGCGGCCGGCCGCGGTCAGGCGCTCGGCCAGCGGCGGGCCAGCCTGGCCGGTGCCAATGATGATGGCGTCGTAGTCGGTGGGCATGGCGAGGCTCCTGTGACTGCAAAGCGTGGTGCGCGGCCCGCGCGCGGGGTCAGAGCATATCCAGCGGGCGCGGGCCGCGCGGCGGCGGGAAGGCGGCATCCAGCGCCGCCAGCTGCTCCGGCGCGAGCCGGCAGGCGAGCGCGCCGTGGTTCTCGCGCAGGCGGTCGCGGTGGCTGGTCTTCGGAATGGCGACGACATCGTCGCGCGCCAGCAGCCAGGCCAGCGCGGCCTGGGCCGGGCTCATGCCGTGCTGCTCGGCAAAGCGCGCCAGGCGCGGGTTGCGCAGCAGCGCCGCCTGCTCGATCGGCGAGTAGGCCATGAGCGGCACATGGTGGCGTCGCAACCACGGCAGCAGGTCCCACTCGATGCCGCGGCGCGCGAGGTTGTAGAGCAGCTGGTTGACTGCTACCCGGTCGCCGCCAGGCACGCGCCACAGCGCTTCCATGTCGCCGAGGTCAAGGTTGCTGACGCCGAAATGACGGATCTTGCCGGCCTGCTGCAGAGCCAGGAAGGCGGCCACGGTTTCCGCCAGCGGCACGCCGCCGCGCCAGTGCAGCAGGTAGAGATCGAGGCGGTCGGTGCCGAGCCGGCGCAGGCTGTGCTCGCAGGCCGCCACCGCCCCCTTGCGCCCGGCGTTGTGCGGGTAGACCTTGCTGACCAGGAAGACCTCGTCGCGGCGCCCCGCAATGGCTTCGCCCACCAGTTCTTCCGAGCGGCCCTCGCCGTACATCTCGGCGGTGTCGATCAGGCGCAGGCCAAGTTCGAGGCCGAGGCGCAGCGTGGCGAGCTCTTCCGCGCGCGCGGCCGGATTCTCGCCCATGTTCCAGGTGCCCATGCCCAGCGCGGGAACGGCTTCGCCGCCGGGAAGATTCACGGTTTTCATGCTGGTATCCGTCGGGGGAGGGGGGGATGGCGCGCGTGCCGTGCAAGGCACGCGCCGCCGCGCGCCTACCCACCCAACACTAGGCAAGGACGGCGCGATGCACAAGGACAGCGGGGCGGGGGCGGCGGCCTGCCGCCGTGCTCAGACCAGGCCGGTCGCGTAGTAGGCCGTTTGCGTGCTGTTCGGGGCTTGCCGGCTCATCCGTGGTGATAGCGGTATTCCTGGGTCAGCCCGCCGTAGCCATAGGTGGCGGCGCGCGCGTCCACCACATGGATATACGACACCGGGTGCACGTTGCCGATCAGCTCGGCCATGGTGTCGAACACTTCGCGCAGGAACTGCGCTTTCTCGGCCTTGGTATTGGTCTCGTCGGTCACGCTGATATCGAGGTGGAAGGCGTTGCGCTTTTGCTCCGACAGCGGCGCGCCGCCGACGATCCAGGCGTCGTGGTCCACGTACTGCACGGCCACGACGATCACCTCCGGTTTCTTGCCGAGCACGCGCTGCGTGATCTCCGCCACGGCGGCGGCGGTGCGGCGGGTGAGGGCGGCGTCGGGTTTGCCGGAAATCTGCAGATTGATGTGGGGCATGGCTGGCTCCTGTTGGTCCGGGTCGGCGGCTGGGGATTCAGCCGCCTGGTGATGCCAGTCTAGGGCTTCCTGTTCAATCGAAAAAACGGGAATTTGCGATACTATCCATCGGAATATACGAAACATGCCGGAGATAGCCATGCGCGTCCTCGAACTCGATCAGCTACGTACCTTCGTGACGGTGGCGGAGGCCGGCAGCCTGTCGGCCGCGGCGCCACGGTTGTTTCTTTCGCAGTCGTCCGTCAGCGAGCAACTGCGCAAGCTGGAGGAGCGCGCCGGCGTGCCGCTGCTGGTGCGCGGCAAGCAAGGTGCCGCGCCCACGCCTGCCGGGCTGCGCTTGCTGGAACACGCACGGCGCATCCTTGCGCTGTCCGAGCTGGCGCTGCAGGATCTGCGCGGGCATACGCTCGACGGTGAACTGCGGCTGGCCGTGACGGACTACTTCCGCCCCGGCGAGATCGCCGGCATGCTGCGCCGGCTGCGCGAGCGCTATCCCTACCTGCGCCTGCACGTGACCGTGATGAAGAGCGGCATGATCGAAGCCGGCGCCGAGACCGACGCCTTCGACATCGGCCTGTCGATGCGCTTTCCCGGCGCGCGCGCGGCCGACAAGACGGGCAAAGGCGAACGGGGCGCGCGCGGCACCGTGCTGCGTCGTGAAACCCTGGCCTGGGTGGCTGCGCCGGGAGAGGCCGAAGGGGCCGAGGGCGCCGGCGCGCCGCTGCCGCTGGTGCTGCTGCCCGATACCTGCTCCCTGCATCAGTACGTGGTGCAGACCTTGTTGCGGCGCCGGCTCGACTACGTCATCGCGCATTCCGCCTCCGGCGTGGCCGGCCTGCAGCTGGCGCTGGCCGCAGGCCTCGGTATTTCCTGCCTGAACGAGTCCGCCATCGGGCCCGGCGTGGCGCGCATCGATGCCGCCACGATCGCCCGTCTCAGGCTGCCTGCGTTGCCGACGGCGGAGTTCTTCCTGCTGCCCGCGCGGGTGGGCGAAGCACCGCTGGTGGGCCAGGTGCGGGCCGCGCTGGCGGAACAATTTGCCTGAGCCCGCGGCGCCGGAGCCCCTCTGTTGCAGGGCGTGATCAAAAAAGAGCTTCATCAGCCGCTTTAATAAAAGATCACCATACTGCGCTTCGTTCCCATTGACATCTGTTGTAAATGAAAATGATAATGCGTCGCATTTGTAGTAAAACTATTACAATTCATTACACATGCGACTTAATCTACGCCCGATCCACGCCGCCGTATTGGGCGCCTTCGTTTCGCAAACCGCCGTGACCGGCACGGCCCTGGCACAGGAAGCCGGCGCCGCCAGCCTGCCGGAGGTGACAGTCAAGGCTGCGGCCGCCAGCGATCCGGGCGTGGGCTACAACCCGCCTTCCACCCGCAGCGCCACCAAGATCGATGCGCCGCTGCGCGATATCCCGCAGACCGTCAACGTGGTGACCGCCGAGGTCATGCGCGACCAGCACGCCACGTCGATCCAGGATGCCCTGAAGAACGTGCCAGGCGTGAGCTTCTCCACCGGCGACGGCCAGCGCGACCAGGTCAGCATCCGTGGCTTCTCGGCCATCGCCGACCAGTTCGTCGACGGCATCCGCGACGATGCGCTGTACTTCCGCGATCTCTCCAACGTAGACCGGATCGAAGTCATCAAGGGACCCGCGGCCGTGCTCTACGGACGCGGCTCGTCGGGTGGCCTGATCAACCGCGTCACCAAGAAGCCCGGCTTCGACGTCACCGATTTCGCGCTTAGCTACGGCTCCTGGCAGAATCGCCGCGCCGAGGCCGACGTAGGCCGCGTGATCAACGACGCTGCCGCATGGCGCATCACCGGCGCGGCGGAGCGGGGCAACAGCTACCGCGACCAGCAGTTCATCGACCGCTTCGCCGTGGCGCCGTCACTGGATCTGCGCCTGGCGCCCGAGACAACCCTGCTGCTGCAGGCCGACTACCTGCAGGACCGCCGCGTGACCGACTTCGGCATCCCGGCCTACCGGGGCCGCCCGGTCAACGTGCCGGCCTCCACTTACTACGGCGCGGCCAATGCGCGCGATGTGGACTACAGCCAGTCGCGCATCTATTCGGGCACCGCCACGCTGGACCACCGCTTCAACGAGCAGTGGTCGCTGCGCAACGCCACGCGCTACTACCACTACACGCTGGACCGCAACAACACGCTGCCGGGCGTGGTCAACGAAGCGCGCCAGACCGTCACGCTCACGCGCTCGAACGTGGCGCGCGCCGAGCGCGGCTGGTTCAATCAGACCGACCTGACGCAGAAGGCTTCGCTGTTCGGCATGAAGCACGAACTGCTGTACGGCGTGGAAGTCGGTCAGCAGAACAAGGACCTTGTCAGCTATTCGTCCGGCACGGTGGCGACCGTAGCGCTGTTCAACCCGGTGCTGCCCACGCTGCCGCTGCAGGGCGGCGCGCTGACCGCCAACAGCCTGGGCACGTTCAAGACGCTCGCCTTCTATGCGCAGGACATGGTGTCCCTGACGGAACACTGGAAGGCGCTGGTCGGCCTGCGCCATGACCGCTTCCAGCAGGAGACGGTCGACCACCGTCCCGGCCAGCCGGGCCTGTCGCGCACCGACAATGCCTGGAGCCCGCGCGCCGGCCTGGTGTGGCAGCCGAGCAAGGCACAGTCCTACTATGTGTCGTGGAGCCGTTCGTTCCAGCCTTCGGGCGAGGCCTTCGCGCTGGCGGCCAACAATGCCGACATCGCGCCGGAAAGCACGCGCAATACCGAAGTGGGCGCCAAGTACGACTGGCTCGATGGCCGCGCCAGCACCACGGTGTCGGTGTTCCGCCTCGAGCGGACCGGCATCAAGGCCACCAACCCGCTCACGCTGCAACTGGTGCCGATCGGCGAGCAGCGCACCGACGGCGTGGAGCTGTCCACCTCGGCGGACCTGTCGCAAGGCTGGCGCGTGCTGGCCGGCTATGCCTACCTCGATGCGCGCGTGACGCAGTCGGTCGCGGTCGACGCCGGCCAGCAGGTGCAAGGCAAGCGCGCCACGCTTACGCCGATGCACAGCGGCAATGTGTGGCTGACCAAGGCGCTCGGCAACGGCTTCGGCGTCGGCGGCGGCCTCAACCTGGTCGGGGCGCGCTTCGCCAATCCGGGCAACACCGTCACGCTGCCCGGCTACGTGACCGCCGACATGATGGCGTGGTACCGCCGCGGCCCGTTCGAAGCCCAGCTCAATCTCTACAACATCTTCAACCAGGGCTATATCGTCTCGGCCCACGGCACCAGCCCCAACCTGAACATGCCGGGCGCGCCGCGCAGCGTGATGGCGACCTTGCGCTATCGCATGTAAGAAAGCGAAAAGGCCTCGCAGCAAGCGAGGCCTTTTCGTATCGACGGTGCCGGAGCAAGGGGCGCGGAAATCGTAGCGGGCATCGCAGGGCCGGTCGCGCGCCGTGCGGCGGATCCATCCGTGCCTCTCAGGTCTCCGACCACTGGCGCAGCAGGTTGTGGTAGCAGCCGACCAGCGAGCGCCGCGCGCCTTCGTCGGCGCCGGTCTGGTTCAGTTTCTGGATGGCATTGTCCATGTCGAACAGCAGCGCACGCTGGCCATCGTCGCGGATCAGGCTCTGGATCCAGAAGAAGCTGGCCACGCGCGTGCCGCGCGTGATGGGGGTGACCTGGTGCAGGCTGGTGGCCGGGTAGACCACCATGTCGCCCGCTTCGAGCTTGACGCTGTGGATGCCGTAGGTGTCTTCCACCTGCAGCTCGCCCCCGTCATAGCTGGCGGGATCGCTGAGGAACAGCGTGGCGGAAATGTCGGTGCGCAGCTTGCGGCCGTTGTGCGGATGGATGCGCACGCTGCCGTCCACGTGGGCGCCGAAGGTCATGCCCTCGCCGTAGCGGTTGAACATCGGCGGGTAGACGATATTGGGCAGCGCCGCGCTGATGAACAGCGGATTGCGCTCCAGCATGGCGAGGATCAGCTGCTGACATTGCAGCGCCACGTCCGAACGCTCGTCGATCTGCTGGTTGAACTTGACGGGGGCGCCGGAATAGCCGGCGGTGACGCGGCCATCGACCCAGGCCTCGCCGGCCGAATCGAGCTGCTGGCGCAGCATGGCGAGCTGCTCGGCGTTGAGGACCTTGGGAATGCAGACAAGCATGGCGATCTCGGCAGGGTGTTGCGCCGGCGCCGGCAGGGGATGCGGCGCCGGGTGGCGTGACTTGGCGTCACGCCACTTTACCTCAGCTTATTGCCTTGGCTGCTTGCCTCGGCTTTACTGGCCCAACTTACATGCGATAGACGAAGGACAGCATGGCGGTGCGGCCCGTACCCGGCACCGAACGGCCACCGTCCGACTGGATCAGCGCATCGTAGTACTTCTTGTCGAAGATGTTGAACAGGTTCAGGCGCACATCGTACTTGGGCTGGTGGTAGGCGATCATGCCGTCCCAGCGCACGTAGCCGCCGACCTGCACGGTGTCGGTATTGTTGGCATAGCGCTGCGACATATAGAAGGCGCCGCCGCCGACTTCCCAGTTCGGCAGGACGGCATAGCTGGTCCAGGCCGTGGCGGTGTGCTTGGGCGTATTGCCCGGGATCTTGCCCTGCGTGCCGGCGGCGATGCCGTTCTCGATCACCGCATTGAGGTAGGTGTAGCCCGCGAAGACCTGCCACTTCGGCGTGATGCGACCCGTGGCGCCAAAGCGGAAGCCGTCCACCTGGATCTTGCCGGTCAGCGCGTAGGTGGTGGCGTCGATCTGGCTGCGCGCGTTGTCCTTGGTGATGCGGAAGATCGCCGAGCTCAGCGACAGATCGCCGCCGGCCAGGTCCCACTTGCCGCCCGCTTCATACGACTTGTTCTTTTCCGGGTCCAGGTTCTGCTGGCCGACGGTGCCGACCAGTTGCTCCAGCGAAGGATTGAACGAGGTGCCATACGACACATAGTAGGACTGTGCCTCGGTCGGCTGCCAGATGCCGCCCAGGCGCACGCTGGTGAAGTTGACGGTCTGGTCCGCATTGGCCAGCGCGGTGTTGCCAAGCGTGTTGGTCGAGTTGACCGAGTTGGTGATGCTGGCCATGTAGCGGTCATAGCGCAGGCCGGCCACCAGTTTCCACTGCTTGGTGAACTCGATCGAGTCGTTGGCGTAGACGGCGACGGTGTTGGCCGAGGCGCCCTGCAGGTTGCCGGTCGACTTCGGCACGTTGCTGGGCGAATCCATATACGTCGGGTTCACCACCGGCTCGCAGGCCACATAGCCGGAAGTGCCGGCCGCCGCCGTGGCCGTTGCCGGCGGGTTCAACGGCACGCCATTGCAGGTGCCGTTGCGATAGAAGTTCTGGTTGTTGTAGCCGTCGTGCCCGAGCTCCACGCCGGTCAGCAGCGTGTGCTTGATGGAGCCGGTTTCGAACTTCGCGGTCAGCTCGGTCTGGTTGAACACCGAGTAGTCGCGGATGCTGCGGTCATGGCTTTGCTGGCGCACGTACAGCGCGGACAGCGGCAGGTTGGTGGTGGTCAGCGGGATGAAGCCGGTGGCGCCGCCCAGCGTGCCGACCGCGTTCGGCGCGGTTTCGCGCGCATCGGTCTCTACATAGTTGAACTGGGTCTGGTTGCGCAGGCGCAGGTTCGGCGAGAACTTGTGATCGATGCCGGCGGACAGCGTTGCGATGTTCTGGCGCGTGTGATCGTTGTTGAAGCCGTAGAAGGTCTTGCGGTCCACATTCACCGGATGACCGTTGATGGCCGGCAGGCCGTAGTCGGGCATGTCCTCGTTGTGCTGCAGCAGCGCGGACAGGGTGATCTCGGTGGAGGTGCCGATGCCGTACTTCCACGACGGCGCAATGCCGAAGTCCATCACGGTCATCGCGTCGCGCGTGCTCGGCGGGCCATCCTGCGCCATGGCGGAGATGCGGAACGCGGAGGTGTCGCCGGTCGGCGTGTTGACGTCGGCGGTGGCGCGCACCAGGCCATTGGTGGTGACCGAGCCCGTCACTTCGGTGGCCGCCTTCAGCGACGGCTTCTTGGTGACCTGGTTGATCACGCCGCCGGTCGATCCACGTCCGAACAGCATCGACGACGGGCCCATCAGCACTTCCACGGAATCCAGCGCATACACGTCGCGATAGTACTGGCCGCGGTCGCGGAAGCCGTCCAGGTAGATGTCGGTGCGCGCGGAGAAACCGTTGAGGTTGATGTTGTTGCCAATCTGCCCGCCCTCGGCGCCGCCGATGGTGATGCCCGGGACGTTACGCAGCGCATCCGCCAGCGAGGTGGCGCCCTGTGCGTCGATCAGTGCCTTGTTGACCACCGTCACCGACTGCGGGACGTCGCGCAGTTCCGCGGGGAGCTTGCTCAGCGACGTCTTGCCCGTGTTGTAGTCGCCGGTGGACCGGTCGCCTTGCACCACCACCTCTTTCAGCGTCGCGGGGCTCTGCGCCGTGGCCGGCTCGGTCGCGGCCGTCTGGGCCAGGGTCACAACGGGAGTGGCGAAGAGCGCGAGCAGTGCGGTCGCGATCGGAGTGCGGCGATTCATGTCGTTTCTCGATTCCGGGTACGGCCGTGGGAGCGATCCGGCGGCTGCGGGAGAGACGTTGCATGCTTTCGGTTCGGCCAACGGCGGGGGCAAATTGGTTGGGCGAGGCGGAATATAAATGCGAATGATTTGCGTTGCAATTCAGCTTGGCTTTTTTATCACAGACATTACAAGCACACGCTGAATGTACTAAGTACAAAACAAAGCAATTACAGATAGTTACAAGGCCTCACATTTATTTCGCAAAGAGCCGCATAAGACGCAAACCGGAAATAAAAAAAGGCCTGTGTGTAACAGGCCTGATACAGACAATTGCCGCCGCCCAGCCGGGCGGCCGAAAATATTTCTTAATCTGCCGTCATATTGGCGGCCTTGGCGATGCGGCCCAGGCGTTCGCGCTCCGACTTGATGAAGGCGACAAAGCTCTCCTGGGAGCCGCCGGCGGGCTCGATGCCGTTGGGAATCAGGCGGTCGCGCGTTTCCTGCGTCTGCATGGCGATGCTCATCTCGGCGTTCAGCTTCTTCAGGATGGCGGGGTCGGTGCCCTTGGGTGCGAAGATGCCCGCCCAGTGGCCGATGCGCACTTCCGGCATGCCCTGCTCGGCGGTGGTCGGGATATTGGGTGCCGCGCTCATGCGCTTGTCCCAGGTTGCGCCGAGCGCCTTGAGCTTGCCCGCCTTGATGTTGGGCAGCACCACCACGCTGGCTTCCGAGGTGGCAGCCACCTGCCCGCCGATCACGGCGGTGATGCTTTCCGAGCCGCTCTTGTACGGTACCACCGTCAGCACCGCGCCTTTTTCCTTGAGCATCTCCTCGACGAAGTGCGGCGTGCTGCCGCTGCCCGCAGTGGCGAAGTTGGCGCCCGCGGCGCCCTGTTTCTTGGAGTACTCGACCAGTTCCTTCAGGTTGTTCACCGGCAGCGAGGGCGAAGCGACGATCACCGACGGGCTCACCGCGACCAGCGACACGGGGATCAGGTCGTCTTGCGCGTAAGGCATCTTGCTGCGGATCAGGCCGTTGGTGACGGTGCCCACGGCGCCAACCAGGAAGGTGTAGCCGTCCGGCTTGGCCTTGGCCACATAGTCCGCGCCCACCACGCCGCCGGCGCCGGGGCGGTTCTCGATTACCACGGCCTGCCCGAGCCGCTTGCCGACCGCATCGGCCGCGGCGCGCGCCACCAGGTCGTTGGCGCCACCGGCGGTGAACGGCACCACGAACTTGATCACGTGGGTGGGCCAGGCGTCGGCGGCGTGCGCGGGCGCGCCGGCGGCGAACAGGGCGCAAAGGGTGGGCAGGGCGAGCGCCAGCGCGCGGCTGGTGGGGGAAATACGCATGGTTGTCTCCATTGGCACTATTGCCACTTTCGGCATCGATAGTTCTGGTTGCCGCGCGCCGTGCTCCTGGTCCGGAGCCGGCACTGCGGCTTGCGAGCGATGATAAACAGCAAAGCTGTCAATTTGCTGAACCCGCCGCAAGGACAGACCCTACTGGCCTTCCGAACTCTGTTGCGCCAGCCAGTGGCGGAAGGCGCGCGCCGCCGCACCCTCGGCGCGGTCCTGGGGCCACACCGCATAGTAGCCACCGCCCAGGCTCGCGCTGGCGTCGCAGGCGCGCACCAGCAGCCCCTGCGCCACGCAGCGGTCGATCATGTGGCGCCATCCCAGCGCGATCCCCTGGCCTTCCATCGCCAGCTGCAGCAGGATCGGATACTGGTTGGCCACCAGCGTGTGCGTCGCGCGCGCGTCGGCCACGCCGTTTTGGGCCAGCCAGACCTGCCACGACATCCACTGTCGCTGGCCATCCTCCAGCATCAGCAAGGTCTCGCCGGGCAGGTCGGCCGGCGCGAGCCGGCGGCCGCCAAGATAGCCCGGCGCGCAGACGGGAAATACCTCCTCGTCATACAGGCGGCGCGAAGCGAGACCCGGCGGCGGGCCCTCGCGCAGGAAATACATGCCGACATCGAACTCCGCGGGCGAGAGCGAGGCCAGGCTGTCGTTGACCAGCAGGCGCAGGTGGATGTCCGGATGAGCGGCGCGGAATCTCGGCAGCCGCGGCGTCAGCCACAGCACGGCCACGCCGGACGAGCATGCAACCGTCAGCTCGCCGTGGCCCTTGCGCTTCATCACGTCCTCGGTGGCCGCGGCGCATGCCGCCAGCAGGCGCTGCACCTCCTCGGCATAGGCCTGGCCGCTGACCGTCAGGCGCAGCGCGCGCGGCTCGCGCACGAAGAGCTTCTTGCCGAGGAAGCGCTCGAGCTGCGCGACCTGCCGGCTGATCGCGCTTTGCGTGAGATGCAGTTCGCTGGCGGCACGGGTGAAGCTGCCATGCCGCATGGCGGACTCGAAGGCGACCAGGCAGGGCAGGGGAGGGAGCGGAGAGATGCGCATGGCGGCAGGCGAGACGGTCCAGCCGCCATGATAGTCCGCGATGCCAGCCGCCCGCGTTGCGCGGGCGCAGGCGGGACACCGGTCAGGCGGGCTGGCGGTGCAGCCGGCCGGCCTGCATCACCAGCGCGAGATGCTCGCCCTGGCCGCACAGCAGACCGATGTCGGCGAGCGGGTTGCCGTCCACGGCGATCAGGTCGGCCAGCGCGCCGGCACGCACGGTGCCGAGCTCGCCCTCGCGCTGCAGGATCGCGGCGGCGACAGAGGTTGCGCTGCGGATCGCCTCGAGGTTGCCGAGCAGTTCGGCGCGGATGCGGAACTCGTCGGACTGGTCGCGGTGCATTTCCCCCAGCAGGTCGGAGCCGAAGCCCATCGGCACGCCGGCCTCCGCGTAGATGGCCAGCGAGTCGCGCCCGGCCTGGCGCACGGTCTCGATCTTGGCGACCGATTCGGCCGGCAGGCCGAGCCGCGCGCCGTCGCGCGCAAGCGACTCGTAGGTGACAAGGGTGGGCACCACGAAGGCGCCATGCTCGCGCATCACGCGCGCGGCCTCGCGGTCGACCAGGTTGCCGTGCTCGATGGTGCGGACTCCGCAGCGCACCGCGCGAGCGATGGCGCGGCCGGTGTAGGCGTGCGCCATCACGTAGGTCTGGGCGGCCTCGGCCTCGGCCACGATGGCGCGGATCTCGTCCTCGCTGTATTGCGTGTTGCCGATCGGGTCGGTGGGCGAGGCCACGCCGCCCGACGCCATGATCTTGATCTGCGTGGCGCCCTTCTGGATCTCCTCGCGCACCGCCAGGCGCACGGCATCCACGCCATCGGCCACACGGGCGATGGCGCCGGCGCGGAAAGCGCAGGAACATGGCTCGAGCACGTCGGCGCGCGGGCGGAAGTCGCCATGCCCGCCGGTCTGCGAGAGCGCCCTGCCCGAAGGGAAGATGCGCGGGCCGGGCACCAGGCCGGTCTCGATGGCTTGCGACAGGCCCCAGTCGGCGCCGCCGGCATCGCGTACGGTGGTGAAGCCGCGCTCGAGCATGGCCTTCATGATCGGCATGGCGCGGAACGCCACCAGCACATTGGGCTGCACCGCGTTCAGGCCAAGGTTGGCGAGCGACGCCAGCACGTGCACATGGCAGTCGATCAGGCCGGGCATCACGGTCTTGCCGGCCAGGTCGATCACCTGCGCGCCGGGCGCGTGGACCGGCGTGGCCGACACCTGGGCGATGCGCTCGCCTTCGATCAGCACGTCGTGGCGTTGCAGGAGCGTGCCGTGGGCGGGGTCGAGGACGTTGCCGCCCCTGAGGAGAATCTGTTTCATGCGATGACGCTCGATCTATGCGGGTTGGGTGGCGCGGCTGGCCTGCGCCGTGCGCAGGTAGGCAGGCTCGCGCACGAAGCGCGTGCCGGCGAGGCTGATGGCGGCGGCGAACATCACGTAGAACGCCGGCGCCATGGTGCTGCCGGTGCTGGCGATCAGCCAGGTGATGATGAACGACGCGAAGCCGCCGAAGATGGTGACCGCCAGGTTGTAGGCGACCGAAAGGCCGGTGGACAGCACCTTGGCGGGGAACAGCTCGGAGAACGCAGCGAGGATCGGACCGGTGTAGGCGGCGATCAGCACGCCGAACACGAGCTGGAACACCAGCAGCGAAGCCAGCCCCGGCGCCTGGTTGATATAGACGAACATCGGGTAGGCCAGCAGCAGGATCAGCAGGGCCGAGCCGGACAGCAGCACGCGCCGCCCGATGCGATCGGCCAGCAGGCCGACCAGCGGCGAGCACACCATGATGGCGAGGCCGCCGACCATGCCCGCGACGAAGCCGGTCGACTGCGGCACATGGAGCACTTTGACCGAGTACGTCGGCATGTAGAACAGCAGCACGTAGGTGCAGACCGTCCACAGGATCACCATCGAGAAGCTGGCCGCGGTCTGGCGCGGGTAGTCGCGCAGCACTTCTGCCAGCGGCGAGTCGGACTTGTCGTCGCTGTCGCGGAACGTCGGGGTCTCGTCGAGATGATGGCGGATGTAGTAGCCGACCGGCCCGATCACGATGCCGAGCAGGAAGGGCAGGCGCCAGCCCCAGCTGTTGAGCGCTTCGGTGCTCAGCGCGGAGGTCACAAAGGTGCCCACTGCCGCGCCCAGCAATACGGCGACGCCGATGCTGGCCTGGATCCAGCTCGAGTAGTAGGCGCGCCGCTCGGCGGGTGCGTACTCGGTCAGGAAGGCGGTGGCGCCGCCCATCTCACCGCCGGCGGAGAAGCCCTGCAGCAGCCGCGCCACCACGATCAGCAGCGGCGCGAAGATGCCGATGTGCTCGTAGGTGGGCGCCAGGCCGATCAGTGTGGTGCCCAGCGCCATCAGCAGGATGGTCAGCGACAGCGCGGCCTTGCGGCCCACGCGGTCGGCGTAGACGCCGAGGATGATGCCGCCGACCGGCCGCATGAAGAAGCCCACGCCGAAGGTGGCGACCGCCAGCAGCAGTGACGAGAGGTCGTTGCCGGTGGGGAAGAAGAGCTTCGCGATGATGACGGCGAAGAAGCTGTAGACGGTGAAATCGAACCACTCGAGACCGTTGCCGATCACGGTGGCGACGATGGCGCGGCGGCGTTGCTGGCCGCTGACGATCGGTGGCGCTTCTGGGCGGGCGCTTGCGTGCATCACTTCCTCCTGGTTGTCGGACTGCGCTGTGCGGACCGCGGGATGCCGGGCCGGCGTGGCAGCGCCGCCCGGCGCGGTCGGGAGATACATCGGCGCACGGCAGGTAGAGCCGATGTTAGGAGCAGCGCGGCCGTGCCGGAAACGAATTCTGCGCATGTCGCCATGCGGGCAGCGCATGGCAGGCGGGGACGCTGCGGGGACGCTGCGGGGACGCTGTGGAGATGCTGTGGGGGTGAGACCAGGGCGTGCGGCGGGAGGACGCGGAAGGAAGAGACGGAAGGAAGAGGCGGAAGGATGCGGAGCCGGCGCCGCCGCGGGCGCCGGCTCCACCGCGGGCGAGACTAGCGCTCGCGCTCCCAGGTCTGGGTGCGGCCAAGCAGGCTGATGCCGATGAAGCCGCGCACGTTGAGCTTGTTGCCGTCGTTCGCCAGCGACAGCTTGGTCTTGTAGACCTTGCCATTCTCAGGGTCGAGGATCTCGCCGCCGCCCCATTCGTTGTCGGCGGTCTTGCGCACGCCGGTGATGATGGTCAGGCCGATGATGGGCTGGTCGTGCCGTGCGTCGGTGCACTTGTCGCACACCTTGGACTTGCCCTCCATGTCGACGAAGCTCTTGACCAGCTTGCCGGTGTAGACGCCGTTGCTCTCGGTGATCTCCACCAGGCCGCGCGGCTTGCCAGTGGCATCGTCGATGGTCTTCCACGAGCCGGCTGGCGAGGCCTGGGCCAGCGCCGCGGCGCTACCCAGCAACGCGCCGGCAAGCACGGCAATGCGCGCCGCCATGACGGCGCCGCGTGCGGCGCGGCGGGGGGCAGTAAAGTGCATCGGGTTCTCCTCTGTTCAAGTTGGTGGACGCGCCAGCGTGGCGCGCTCACGCCAATCTACTGGCGAAGCGCGTCAGCCGCAATCCGAGGGGCGCATTTGCGTACGCACCAAAGCAACCCTGGGAGCCGGCCGCAAACCGGCGCCGTTGCTGGAAGAGGGGATATTTTGTCGTGCAGCAAAACCGACCCCTTCACCGCCCCCGAAGCAATCCTCTAGGCGTTCGTTTCAAGTGAGGGCAGGGCGTTGCGCCGTCACGCATCTGCCCGGGCCGCCTGGTGCGCGCCGCTGCGGTTGAACTCCTGCCCGGCATGGCTCGCGTGTCGAAGCGCGGGACTTCGATCAGTGCGCGGTACTTGCGCGCTCGCGCGCAGCGCAACGACATCGCGGGAACGAACGCGGCGTGGCGCGTCGGCGCGAGTCGGACGAAGGCCGGCAAGCAGAGGAAGCGATGAGCGATCGTGCGGCAGCACCGGTGCATCGCCGCGCCCGTCTCGAGAGGGCATTCGTTCTTCGCGGTGTTCGCGACGATGGCGTACGACGATGCGCGACGCACGCTTCGTGCTGCTCGCATCGCGGTGACGATGCGCCGACCGTTGCGTCGACGCATCACTGTTCGCGCTGCTCGCGGGCACGCGCGGTGCGCGTCGAAGCAAGCAGCGCGCGCGCAGCGCCGAAGCGTCGTGGCGAGACGGCGCGCGCAACGTCGCGACGATGCGCGACGCGTCCGCCGGCGATGCTGCGGAACACGCGCGCGCCAACGCGCGACGTTACGCGTCGCGCTTTCCCAGGAAATTTCCGACTTCCCGGAAAGCCTTTATTCATGCGGGTTCCGGTGATCGCGACGAGAGACGGCGAAGGTGTTGCCGCTGCGTGTTGCCCGCAAGCGCGACGATGCGCGCACGGAAAATTCCGAGTCGCGTCGACGATGACTGCGCGCTCGCGCGGCGCTGTTTTTTTTCGCGGCGCCGAGTTCGTGCCAGGCGATTTTCATGTGCGATGGAACGCGTCGAGAGTGCGTCGCGCAGGTGCGAAGTCGAGGAAGGCGAAGCGCAACGCTGACGATGAAGAAGTTGTCATGCGCGTGCGCAAGTTTTTTTGCACTTTTTTCTTAACATCGCCCAACAAACGAATTATGATTCGCCTTGACAAGAGTCTCACTTCATTGCATGGCTGTGGTTGTAGTTGTGATGGTGGTTGGCAAGATCGATGCTGATCGAACGATGATGTTGGACGCGATGCAGAACGATGAGCGCCACCAGATTCGATGCAATGGAACAGGTAGCTCAGGAGCACTAGAACTTTGACGCAGACCAAGCCGTACTGGTTTTCAAAAACGCGTGCAGTCTCCTTTGGCCCAGTAACGGGATGGGCGAACTACCCCCAAACGAATGCCGACCGCGGTGCGCGTGGCTTAGCCCGCATCGCGGCAGTGCCGGCCGATAACTCTTCAATTCATGCTGCGCGCCGATCCGACGGATGGCGCGGGCAGATCGAATATTCCAGGGCGCGGCAAGCGTCAGAAGCCCGGCTGCGGGCTCCGCTTGGCCACTTTCGCACCGCGCGCCGCGGTGCCCCTGCCACCGAATTCATTAGCGTGCGGACGCCGTGTAGCCGCGCGCCGATGAATCGCTCGCTCGATTGGGGTCGCAGCGCTGTATCGCGCCTCGGGTCGGTCGGGTCGCCAACTTAGGTCATTCGATATTCACTCTCTAGTGAAGGAGTTATCCATGGCAACGACTGCAAAGAAGAAACCGGCGGCCAAGAAGGCCGCCAAGCCTGCCGCCAAGAAGGCAGCAGCCCCGGCCAAGAAGGCCGCAGTGAAGAAGGTCGCCGCCAAGAAGGTCGTGGCGAAGAAGGCTGCGCCGGCTGCTAAGAAGGCTGCACCGGCGAAGAAGGCTGCTGCCAAGAAGGTCGTAGCGAAGAAGGCAGCGCCGGCGAAGAAGGCCGCACCGGCCAAGAAAGCCGCCGCCAAGAAGGTCGTAGCGAAGAAGGCCGCACCGGCCAAGAAAGCTGCCGCCAAGAAGGTCGTAGCGAAGAAGGCCGCACCGGCCAAGAAGGTTGCTGCTAAGAAGGCTGCGCCGGCCAAGAAGGCTGCTGCTGCCAAGAAGGCCGCGCCGGCCAAGAAGGCTGCACCGGCCAAGAAGGCTGCTGCCAAGACGGCCCCGGCCAAGAAGGGTGCTGCCAAGAAGGCTGCGCCTGCCGGCAAGCCTGCCGCGGCCCCTGCCGTTGCACCTGCTGCGGCTGCCAAGACCGCGCTGAACCCGGCCGCGGCATGGCCGTTCCCGACGGGTACCCGTCCGTAAGCGTGCCGTTGTCGACGGCTCTCGCTGGGAATCGCCAAGGCACGCATGGCGTGCCGCACTGACCGGATACTGCGTATCCGGTCCGCAAGACGCTAGTCTTGCCAACCCGCCGATGGTGCAAGCCCGGCGGGTTTTTTCATGGTCGCGCAGCATCGCTGCGGGAGACGGCGCGGGCAAAGAAAAAGGCGCCGTTCCGTGCCGGGAGCGGCGCCTTCGCAAGGCCGGTACGACAATCCTGGGGCCACCGCGGCCAAGGCCGCGCAACGGCGCCGGAAACGTTCCGGGGAGCCCGCTTAGTGGGTCACGCGGGTGGTACCGCCCGAGGACAGCAGGCGCACCCGCTCGCCCGGATGGAAGCCTTCGTCCGCATCCTGCACGATCGCACGCATCTCGCCGTTGTCCAGCCTGACGGTGATCTCCAGGCCACGGCGCTGGCTGATCTTGTTCTCGGCCATGCTGCCCGCGATGCCGCCAAGCACGGCACCCAGTACGCCGGCGGCGACCGAGCCGCCGCCGCCGCCGATGGTGCTGCCGGCGGCGATGCCGCCGATCGCGCCGCCCGCGATGGTGCCGGCGCCGGTCTGGTCACCCTGAATCAGCACTTCACGTATGCTCTCGACCACGCCATAGCGCAGGGTCTGCTCGCGCTGCGCCTGCCCAGGCGTGTAGATGCTGGCGGAGTTCGATTGCGATGCGCAGCCGGCCACCAGCGTGGCGGCGACGGCAAGCGCGAGGGCGCTGGTGCGAATCAGGGTGTGCATAGGATCGATCCCGGAAAAGTGTTACTCGTACCGATAGCCGAAAGCCGCCTCGAAGCGCTGGCCGATTTCGTCGCGCGACAGCTTGTGGTTCTGCGGACCCTGGTGCGCGATCTTGATGGAGCCCATCAGGCTGGCGAGGCGGCCGGTGGTCTCCCAGTCGAAGCCCCGCTCGATGCCGTACAGCAGTCCGCCGCGGAAGGCATCGCCGCAGCCGGTCGGATCGACGACGCGATCCGCTTGCACGGCCGGAATATTGTACTGCTGACCGTTGGCGTGCACGGTGGCGCCCTTCTCGCCGTGGGTGACGATGTAGGCGCGGACCTGCGCGGCAACCTGCTCGCTGGTCCAGCCGGTGCGCGACAGCAGAACCTGGGCTTCGTAGTCATTGACCGTCACGTAGCTGGCGAGTTCAACGAACTGGCGCAGGTCGTCGCCGTTGAACAGGGGCATGGCCTGACCCAGGTCGAAGATGAACGGCACGCCGGCATCGGCGAACTGGCGCGCGTGGTGCAGCATCCCCTCGCGACTGTCGGGGGCGACGATGCCCAGGCCCGGCGGGGTGCCGCCCTTGAGCGCGTCCTGCACGTGCGAGAGCTGCGACTGGCTCATTGCGCCCGGGTGGAAGGCCGTGATCTGGTTGTTGTCCAGGTCGGTGGTGATCATCGCCTGCGCGGTGAAGGTGTCGGGCAGGGTGCGGATGTGCTCGGTGCTGATGCCGAGCGCGCGCAGGTATTGCAGATAGGGCTCGGCATCGGTGCCGACGGTGGCCATGACCACCGGATCGCCGCCCAGCAGCTTGAGCGTGTAGGCGATGTTGCCTGCGCAGCCGCCGTACTCGCGGCGCATGGCCGGGACCAGGAACGACACGTTCAGCATATGGATCTGGTCGGGCAGGATGTGTTCGCGGAAGCGTCCCTCGAACGTCATGATGGTGTCGTAGGCGACGGAGCCACAGATCAGGCTGGACATGCTCTCTCCAAATGCTGGCAAAAATGCGTGATGGCGTACGCCGTCACGATCGCTGGCGGCCGCCGAAAAAAAGGCCACCCATGATACAGGGTGGCCGGGGCCTGCTGGCGGGGCGCTTACTTCAGCGCGGCCAGGGCGGCGTCGTAGTTCGGTTCGTTCTTGATTTCGGACACCAGCTCGCTGTACTTGACGGTGTCGTTCTCGTCCAGCACCACCACCGCGCGCGCGGTGGCGCCGGCCAGCGGGCCGGTCTTGATGTCGACGCCATAGCTGTCCTTGAAGCCGGCGCCGCGCATCAGCGACAGCGTCACCACATTGGCCAGGCCTTCGGCCGTGCAGAAGCGGCCCATGGCGAAGGGCAGGTCGGCCGAGATGGTCAGCACCACCGTGTTGGCCAGGCTGCTGGCGGCCTCGTTGAACTTGCGCGCCGATGCCTGGCACACCGGGGTGTCCAGGCTGGGGACGATGTTGAGCACCTTGCGCTTGCCGGCGAAATCGGCCAGCGCGACGTCCTTCAGGTCCTTGCCGACCAGTGAGAATGCGGGGGCCTTGTCGCCGGCTTGCGGAAACTTGCCGCCGATTTCGATGGCGTTGCCGCCGAGGGTGACGTTGCTCATATGTGCTCCTGTAGCAGAAGGGGGCCGCATGTCGGGGATGCGAGCCGGGGAGGCAAATCGGGGCGCCCGGCACTGGCGGCGGCCCCGGCGGAATTCAGGGGTAGAAGATCAGCACGCGGTAGTTGGCGGCCGCCTGCTGCGTTCGGAATCGTACCCGAACCGGCAGCTCCGTGCCCGCGCGCAAGCCTTGCGTGGCGAAGGCCTTCTGCCCGGGTTCGAGGTAGTCGGCCGGTTGCAGGACCTTGCGCAGCAGGAGCTGGTCCTGCAGGTCGGTCATCACCAGCTCGATGGCGGGCAGCGCCACGGTGGCGCGGCTCTGGTTGCGCATGGTGACGGCGAGCAGGAAGACGTCGGATTCCTCGTCCTGCTTCTGCAGCTGCGAGCTTTCGATGCGCAGGGCGTCGATGTCGCGCCATGGCGCCACCTCGCAGCCGAGCGGCGCGCACAGCGCCTCGAAGGCGGGACGCAGCGCGGGGAACTGCCCCGACAACTGGCTGCGGGCAAGGAAGGCGATCTGCGCCAGCGCTGCCGCCACCAGCACGCCGATCGCCAGCTTCTGCAGCGTGCGCTTGCGCCTGGCGGGGCCGGGATCGCGCTCGCGCGCATGGCGCAGGAAGTCGGGCGCGAACACCGGCACGTCGGGTACATCCTGGCGCGTCCACTGGCGCACGGCCTGCTCACGGGCGATGGCGGCGGGAATCTCGGGAAAGTCGTCCTGCGCCTCCGCGCGCAGGTAGCCGCTCGCGCTCGGGACGGGCGCAGGTGCTTCGTGCGCGGCGGGCGAGGCTTGCCTGGCAGGCGCTGGCCCGGCGTCGTCCTGCCGTGCGAGAGCCGGCTCGGCGGGCCTCTGCGTGTCGGCGCTGTCCGTGATGTCCGCGGTGTGCGTGGCATCGTCGATGCTGGCTTCCAGGGGCGGCAGCTGCGGCAATTGCGCGGCGACGTCAGGGCTGACCTCGGGCGCGACCTCGGGGCCGACTTCGGGGGTGGCTTCCAGAACGCTGTGCGCGGCAGCCTGCGCCTCGCTTGCGATGTCTTCGGCCGACGCCAGGGATCCGGGGGCGACAGCGGCATCCGGTGCCTGGGCCATTGCCCATGCTCCGGATGCCGCGGGAGGCAGATCGTCCGACAGCGTGCGGGGATCCAGTGCGGGCCAGGGCGTCGCTGCCTCCTGGGCGAGGATTGCCTCGGCAGCGGCTTCGTCGACGTGCGGCTCCGCGGTGGACTGGCTGCTGGCGGTCTCGGTGGTCTCGGTGGTATCGGTGGTTTCAGTGGTCTCGGCGGTACCTGCTGTACCGGCGGCACCGGCCGCATTGACGGTATCGGCGACGTCCTTGACCGCGTCAGCCTCGCCAGGGGTCGCGGGCATGCTGTCGGTGCCGGCGCGCTCGAGGCTTTCGGCATTTTCAGCGCTTTCTGCCACTTCGGCCTGCCCGGCGATCTCCGCGGGCATGGCGTGATCGTCGTAGGCAGCCTGTTCGAGAGGCTGGCCCGGTTCGTCCTCGATCACGCCAGGAACGAAGACTGCGGAGGGCGCATCGTCTTCGGCGCTGGCCGCGCTGGCTTCGCTTGCGGCCTGCCGCCTGGCCATCCCGGCGGCTTCCGCGGCCTGGTCGGCTTCGGCCTGTGTCTGGTACAGCATGATGGTGGGCGCATCGAGCGCCGGCACGTCATAGCCTGGGTCGAAGGGCGGGACGAAGGGCGAGGCGGGGGCGGGCGCGGCGGGAAGCTCGCCGTGCGCGTCGCCCGCTTTCGCCTCTGCTTCGGGATGCGCCGGAGCATGCGCCCGCTTGCGCGGGGCGCGCGGCGCACGCGCATGCGCATGCGCGGCCTCGTGCGGGCTTTCATGGGCGCCCTGGTGATCGTCCTGATGGCCGTCCTGATGGCCATCCTCATGGGTGCTGTCGTGGGCGCCGTCGCGGGCATCCTCGAACGTCTTTTCGTGCGGTGTGCGCGGGGCCCGGCGGCGCGCGCCGGCGTGCGCAGGGGGAGATGCCGGCGCCACTGCTTCCTGGCTGGCTTCCTGCGCGGGTTCCTGCGGAGCGATGGCGACGGGGCTTGGCTCGGGACTTGGCTCGGGACTGGGGACCGCCTCAGGCGCCGGCAGCTCGATCAGGTGTTCGCGCGCATCGAAGACAGTGTCGCACTGGCCGCAGCGCACCAGCCCCTGGCGCAGGCGCAGCTGGTCTGCTACCAGCCGGAAAGCGGTGCGGCAAGCCGGACAACGCGTGACGAGCTTGGCTGCGGCCATCGGCGGCGCTCAGTGCTTGACGCCGGGGCCTTCGCCGCGGGTGCCGTGCAGGCACACCCAGCCCTCCTCGCTGCGCCAGACCGACATGGCGAGCCAGGGCGCATAGGCGGCGGCGACTTCGTCGGCCTGGCGCTCCAGCACGCCGGACAGCACCAGGCGTCCGCCCGGGCGGACCCGCGCGCTCAGCATGGCGGCCATCAGCTTGAGCGGATTGGACAGGATATTGGCCACCACCAGGTCATAGCTGGCGTCGGAGACGCTCTCCGGCAGCGCGAAGGCGGCTTCCACGCGGTTGCGCTGCGCGTTGTGGCGCGAGGCTTCCACCGCGTTGGGGTCGATATCGATGCCGAGCGTGTCGCCCGCGCCCAGCTTCTTCGCCACGATGGCGAGGATGCCGGAGCCGCAGCCGTAGTCGAGCACCGACTCGCCGGACTTGATGTTCTGTTCCAGCCACTGCATGCACAGTCGCGTGGTGGGATGGCTGCCGGTGCCGAAGGCCAGGCCCGGATCGAGCTCCAGCACCACTGCGTCGGGTTCCGGCGCTTCATGCCAGGATGGCACCACCCAGATGCGCTCGCCGATGCGGATGGGCGTGAACTGGGATTGCGTCAGGCGCACCCAGTCCTGGTCCTCGACCGGGCGCAACTCGTAGGGGGGCACCTCACCGGCGCCTAGCGCGTTGGCGGCGGCGGCCACCACCAGCGCGGGATCGGTGACGTCGTCGAACAGCGCCACCACGCGCGAGCGGTTCCATGCCAGGCGGGTGGGTTCCAGCCCGGGCTCGCCGAACAGCGGCTGCTCGTCGGGCGTGTCGGCATCGGCGTCTTCCACCGAGACCGACAGCGCGCCGAGGTCGAACAGCGCGTCAGACCAGGCTTCGGCCTGGTCTTGTGCGATTTCGATCACACATTCCTGAAATGCCACAGGCGATCCTTGTCGATCCGTTGTTGCTTGGCTGCGCCGGGCTTCAGATCTTGCCGCCCTTGGCCACGTTCTTCTGGGCCAGGCGGTGCTCGAGATAGTGGATGCTGGTGCCGCCTTCGACGAAGTTGGCATCGAGCATCAGCTCGCGGTGCAGCGGTACGTTGGTCTGGATGCCGTCCACCACCATTTCCGACAGCGCGATCCGCATGCGGGCGATGGCCTGCTCGCGGGTGGCGCCGTAGGTGATGATCTTGCCGATCATCGAATCATAGTTGGGCGGCACGAAGTAGCCATCATACGCGTGCGAGTCCACCCGCACGCCGGGGCCGCCCGGCATGTGCCAGGCGGTGATGCGGCCCGGCGACGGAGTGAACTTGAACGGATCCTCGGCGTTGATGCGGCATTCGATGGCGTGGCCGCGCAGTTGCACGTCCTTCTGGCGCCAGCGCAGCTTCTCGCCGAAGGCGATGCGGATCTGCTCCTGCACGATGTCGATGCCGGTGATCATCTCCGTGACCGGGTGCTCGACCTGCACGCGCGTGTTCATCTCGATGAAGTAGAACTCGCCGTTCTCGTACAGGAACTCGAAGGTGCCGGCGCCGCGGTAGCCGATTTTCTTGCAGGCCTCGGCGCAGCGGTCGCCGATGCGCTCGATCAGGCGGCGCGGGATGTGGGGTGCCGGCGCCTCCTCGATGACCTTCTGGTGGCGGCGCTGCATGGAGCAGTCGCGCTCGCCCAGCCAGATCGCCTGGCGGTGCTGGTCGGCCAGGATCTGGATCTCGACGTGGCGGGGGTTCTCCAGGAATTTCTCCATGTAGACCTCCGGGTTGCCGAAGGCACGGCCGGCTTCCTCGCGCGTCATGTTGACCGCGTTGACCAGGGCCGCCTCGGTGTGCACCACGCGCATGCCGCGTCCGCCGCCACCGCCAGCCGCCTTGATGATGACCGGATAGCCGACGCTGCGGGCAGTCGCCAGGATTTCCTTCGGGTCTTCCGGCAGCGCGCCTTCGGAGCCCGGCACGCAGGGCACGCCGGACTTGATCATGGCTTGCTTGGCCGAGACCTTGTCGCCCATCAGGCGGATGTTCTCGGAGCTCGGGCCGATGAAGACGAAGCCGGATTTTTCCACGCGCTCGGCGAAGTCGGCGTTTTCCGACAGGAAGCCGTAGCCCGGATGGATGGCTTGCGAGTCAGTCACCTCGGCGGCCGAGATGATGGCCGGCATGTTGAGGTAGGACAACGGCGAAGGCGCCGGGCCGATGCACACGGCTTCGTCGGCCAGCTTGACGTATTTGGCTTCCTTGTCGGCTTCCGAATACACCACGACGGTCTTGATGCCGAGTTCGCGGCAGGCGCGCTGGATGCGAAGGGCGATTTCACCGCGGTTCGCGATCAGAATTTTTTCAAACATAGTCACTCTCTGCGAGGAGAAGGGCAGTCCCACCGCTGCGGATCGTGGCGCCCCCGGCGGCGCGGCCGGTATGGGGGCGGGGGAACTGGCACCGGGACGAGATGCGTCCGGTTCGCCTGCGCCGGCGCGGCCGTTCCGGAATCTCCGGCGCAGGCTGCGGGCGGCGCGGCATGCCGATCAGTATCAGCCGATGATGAAGAGCGGCTGGCCGTATTCGACCGCCTGGCCGTTCTCGACCAGGATTTCCTTGATCACGCCGGCCTTGTCCGATTCGATTTCGTTGAGCAGTTTCATCGCTTCGATGATGCAGACCGTCTGGCCTTCCTTGACGGTGTCGCCCACGTTGACGAAGGCGGCGGCGCCCGGCGACGGCGCCCGGTAGAAGGTGCCGACCATCGGCGAGGTCACGACATGGCCGGACGGCAGTTGTGGCGAAGCGGGCTCGGCGCTGGCGACTGCGGCGGGCGCGGCGGCCGCGGGCGGCAGTGCCTGCATCGGCTGCATGGCCATCGGCGCGGCGATCACCTGGGGCGGTGCCTTGACGATGCGCACCTTGCCTTCGCCTTCGGTGACTTCCAGCTCGGAGATGCCGGACTCGGCCACCAGGTCGATCAGCGTCTTCAGCTTGCGCAGGTCCATCTTCTATCCTCCTGAATCGGGTTGTCCGGCGCGCGCCGCTGTGGCGGCCGCATCCGGGTAAATTTCATGCTTTCATGCGTCCGGCAACCTGCTTGCGTGCACCGCGGTCAGCGGGGCCGGGCAGCGCCAGGGCGCGGTCATCGTCTACGAAATCGAAATCAGCCGGCGGGCTCAGGCCTTGGGCGGCGCCTGTTCAGGCTCCTGCCCGAGGACATAGTCCAGCGCCAGCAGGTAGCCTTGCCAGCCAAGTCCGCAGATCACTCCCACCGCGATATCGGAGAAGAAGGAGTGATGACGGAAGTTCTCGCGGCGATGCACGTTCGACAAATGGACTTCCACGAACGGAATCGCCACCCCGGCCAGCGCGTCGCGCAAGGCTACGCTGGTATGCGTATAGGCGGCCGGGTTGATGATGATGAAGTCGACTCCCTCGTCGCGTGCCGCGTGGATGCGATCCACCAGCGCGCCCTCATGGTTGGACTGGAACGTTGCCAGGGCGAGGCCGGTTTCCCGTGCACGTTGCGCCAGGGCCAGGTCGATGTCGACGAGCTTCGTATGCCCATAGGTTTCCGGCTCGCGCGTACCCAGCAGATTCAGGTTGGGCCCGTGCAGGACCAGCACCTTGCGGTAGCGGGCGGAGCGGCGTTCTGGAGGCGTATCGATCACGGCGGCTCGACCATTTCAACGAAATTGCGCGGAGATTACCGTAGCTTAGAGTGATTTGTCTAGCAGCGCAGACATAGGAAAGCCCGCATGCGGCGCGCTCCCTGAGCATTCTGGCGACGCAGCCGGTACTTTTCACTGCGATGGGCGAATTTCACTCAAATTGCGGGACGATTGATGAAGGTTAGTTTAAATTCACCGCAAATCAAGGATCTTGCCACTATCCGCGCGGCAGGGCGGCGCGCAGCTCATCGGTGGAAACCCTACCCATTTTTCGGTAGGTGACAGTGCCGTCCGGCGCGATCACGACCGTATAGGGCAGGCCGCCGGCCGCGTTGCCGAAGTTTCGCGACAGCTCCGTGCCAGCAAAGCCGGCGACCGCGAGCGGGTACGCAACCGGCACTTTCTTGATGAACTGCTGGATATTGCTGGCAGAATCGATGCCGATGCCGACAAATTCCACCTTGGGGCCCGACACCTCCTTATAGAGCGCGGTCAGGTCCGGCATTTCCTCCACGCAGGGCCCGCACCAGGGTGCCCAGAAATTCACCACCACCGTCTTGCCGCGGAAATCGGCCAGGCTGAGCTTGCCCCCCTGTGGGTCGGGTAGTTCGGTGCGCAGGAACGTCTCCACCGCGGCATCGGACGCAGGCTTGGGCGAGAACACGTAGTGGCTGGCAAGGGCACCGGCCACTGCCGCGGCGACGGCGACGAGCCAGATCCAGAGGCGGCTGCGGCGAACGGGTTGGCTGGAAGAGGTCATGGCAATGGGTGGCGGGTGGCGTCGGAGGTCGGTGAAGTCGTGTGGGCCGGAAGCGAGGCGACGGCCCTCTCTCTATCTATATGACTGGACGATGGCTGTGACGATAGCGGGACCAGCCTGGCGGCCCGGCCAGGGCGTCAGGCGGCGGCGGGCGTGTCCGGCATGTCCGGCACGCTGGCTGCCAGCGCCTGCACCGCGGCCAGGTCGGCTCGGGCCACGCGGCCACCGGCATCGGCCCTTACCGCGCCGCGTTCGTCGTCCGCATCATACAGGGCGATATGAATGCCGACCGGCTGGCCCAGTTCCGCACGGATCTCGCCGGCCAGCACGCGCGCTTCGCGCTGCGCCGGCCACTGGCCTTTCCACAGGAAGCTGAGCGTCTCGACCTCGCCGCGGCCGGCAAAGTGACGCGTTTCGCTGGTATCGAAATCGACACCCGCGTTCAGCAGGTGCAGGGTTAGGTCCTTGGGGCTGTCGCAAAAGCACTGCAGGTACACGTCCGAGTGCTCGGTGGCGGTGCCGTTGAGCACCGCGCCGGCCAGATAGGGCCGGAAGGCGGCCAGGTCGCGCATGGCCAGCAGCGCCAGGCGCCGCAGCAAGGCCAGGATGCGCGGCTGGCTCTCGCCATGGAACAAGGCCTGGTACGCGCGCACTTCCGCCTCCACCATCTCGTTGTCCGGCAGCCACTCGCCCGCCACGCGCACGTCACCCAGCAACTGGCGGGCAGCCTTGCGCTTGGCTGAGGCGTAGTCGGCGCCGTCTTCCGCGATCATGCGGGCGGCGGCCTGGGCGATCTCCTCGCGCAGGCGGATGGGGTCGAGGCTGGGGCGGCGGGACATGGGGGGATCATACCGGAGGGAGTGGCCTGGACTTTTAGAGTTTTTGCCTCTGCAAGGGTTCTGTCCAGGCTGACAAAAGTCAAAGACCGTCGCCCCGGCGGCCAGGCGCGGGGGTGGCCCGCCATACCCCTCAGGTACAATTCGTCTCCATCCCGTAGCAACAGGGGCCAGGCCGCCCAGGCCCGCCCCGAGACCCAAATTCCCATGCATATTCACATCCTCGGCATCTGTGGCACGTTCATGGGCGGCCTGGCCGTGCTGGCCAGGCAGGCTGGCCATCGCGTGACCGGTTGCGACGCCAATGTCTATCCCCCGATGAGCACCCAGCTCGAGGCGCAGGGCATCGACCTGATCGAGGGGTTCGATCCGGGGCAGCTGTCGCTGGCGCCGGACCTGTTCGTGATCGGCAACGTGGTGTCGCGCGGCAATCCGTTGATGGAGGCCATCCTCAACTGCAACCTGCCCTATGTCTCGGGCCCGCAGTGGCTCGGCGAGCATGTGCTGCGTGGCAAGTGGACGCTGGCGGTGGCGGGCACGCACGGCAAGACCACCACCACTTCGATGCTGGCCTGGATACTGGAAGACGCGGGCTACCAGCCCGGTTTCCTGGTCGGCGGGGTGCCGCAGAATTTCGGCGTGTCGGCCCGGGTGACGGAATCGGACTTCTTCGTGATCGAGGCCGATGAATATGACACGGCGTTCTTCGACAAGCGCAGCAAGTTCGTCCACTACCGTCCGCGCACGGCCATCCTGAACAATCTCGAATACGATCACGCTGACATCTTCCCGGATCTTGCAGCGATCGAGACCCAGTTCCATCATCTCGTGCGCACCGTGCCCGAGCAGGGCCGGCTTATCGTGAATGGCCTGGAGGAAAGCCTGGCGCGCGTGCTCGAGCGCGGCTGCTGGAGCGAGACAGAACAGTTCGGCCTGGGCGACTGGCGCGCGGGCGAACCGGCCGAAGCCGCCTTGGGGCCCCAGAGCCAGGACCGCTTCGACGTGTGGTTCGGCGATGCCTTGCAGGGCCGGGTCGAATGGGCGCTGCAGGGCATCCACAACCGCATGAACGCGCTGGCCGCGATCGCCGCGGCGCGCCACGTGGGCGTGCCCCCCGCGCAGGCCATTGACTCGCTGTCGCGCTTCGCCAATGTGAAGCGCCGCATGGAAGTGCGCGGCGTGGTCGGCGGCATCACGGTCTATGACGACTTCGCCCATCACCCGACCGCCATCCAGACCACGCTGGAGGGCCTGCGCAAGCGCGTCGGCGACGCGCGCATCCTGGCGGTGCTCGAACCGCGTTCCAACACCATGAAGCTGGGCGTGATGAAGGCCCAGTTGCCCGCCAGCCTGGAGGCGGCCGACCTGGTGTTCGGCTACGGCGCGGCCAGCGGCAAGGACGCGCTCGGCTGGGACCTGGCCGATTCGCTGGCACCGCTTGGCGAACGCGCCGCTGCCTTCAGCGACCTGCCTGCGCTGGTGCAGGCGGTGCGCGCCGTCGCGCGCCCGGGCGACCACGTGCTGGTAATGAGCAACGGCGGCTTCGGCGGCGTGCACCAGAAGCTGCTGGACGCCTTCGCCGCCGGCGCAGCGGCCTGAGCGGGGCACGGCATGTTGCTGTACCTGCACGGTTTCCGTTCCTCGCCGCAATCGTTCAAGGCGCGTATGGTCCAGGAGCGCATGCGCGCATGGGGCGTGGGGCGCTACTACGCCTGTCCGGTCCTGAACGTGTCGCCGGCCGCGGCCATCGCCCAGGCCGAGGCCGCTATCGCGGCTTCGCAGGCGGGCGGCGCCCAGCCCCTCACCATCATCGGTTCCTCGCTCGGCGGCTTCTACGCGCGCTGGCTGGCCGAGCGCCACGGCTGCCGCGCGGTGCTGCTCAATCCCGCCACGCATCCGTGGACCGACCTGGAGCATTACCTGGGCGACCAGCCGCTGTGGCACGGCGGCGGCTCGGTGCGGGTGGAGCGCCATCACCTGGACGAACTGCTGGCGCTGCGGGTGGAGCCGGTCACCCGGCCCGAACGCTATTTCCTGCTGGCTGCCACCGGCGACGAAGTGCTGGATTACCGCGAGATGCTGGCCGCCTTTCCCGGCGCGCGCACACGCGTGATCGAGGGCAGCGACCATGGCATCAGCGAATTCGCCGACTACGTCGATGAAGTGCTGGCTTTCTGCGGCTATGGACCGGCCGGCCTGATCGAACCGGAGCCGCTGGCATGAGCGCAGCATGAACGCGGCGCAAGTGCGCCGCTGCGCGTGGCATGCCCATTTGCCCGAAGATCCCGCCATCGACGCCAATCTGCGGCGCTGGGTATGCGCTGAGGGCTCGCTGACGGCCAGGCTGGTGGCCGCCTCGGACCGTTTCCGCGTGCGCCGCCTGGCGCAGCACATGGAGCTGGCCCTGCCCGATGAATGGCAGGCCCTGGGCCTGCCGGCGCAGCGCCGCGCGCTGGCGCGCGAGGTGCTGCTGCTGTGCGACGGCACGCCCGCCATCTTTGCCCACACCGTGGTGAAAGCCGAGCATGCCCGGCGCGACTGGCCCTTCCTGCGCGGCCTGGGCGAACGCCCGCTGGGCGGGGCGCTGTTCGTCGACCCGCGCGTGCGGCGCGAGCCGTTCGCCTTCGCGCGCCTGCGGGCGCATCACCCGCTGCGGCTGCGGCTGCAGCAGGCGGTGCCCGCCATGCGCGAGCTGGATCCCGGCGCGGCGCTGCCGGCGCGGCGCTCGGTGTTCCGGCGCGGCGGCGGCGTCATGCTGGTGACCGAGGTCTTCCTGCCGGACCTGCTGGCGCGCCGCGCGCCGGAGCTTGCCGGCAAGCGGTGAAACAGTCATCGTAGCAAGAACGCCAGCAAGAACGCCAAAAAGAACATCAACAAGAGCATCAACAAAAACGCAAACAAGAACGCAAACAAGAAGAAGAGACCGACATCATGAAATTGCAGGGACGAGTTGCCATCATTACCGGCGCGGCTGCCGGCATCGGCTTTGCCACCGCGCAGCGTTTCGCCGCCGAAGGCGCGATCGTGGTGCTGTGCGACGTGCAGGAAGAGCGCGTGCGCGCCGCGGCCGCGACACTGGCCGCTTCCGGTGCCGACGCGATGGCATGCAAGGTGGACGTGACGCGCCGTGACGAGGTGGATGCCGCGGTCGCCGCCACGCTGGCCAGGCATGGCCGCATCGACATCCTGGTCAACAACGCGGGCATCACCAAGGATGCGCGCCTGACCAAGATGAGCGAAGCCCAGTTCGACTCGGTCATCGACGTCAACCTCAAGGGCGTATTCAATTGCGCGCAGGCGGTGGCGGACATCATGACCGAGCAAGGGCGCGGTGTGATTCTCAATGCATCCAGCGTGGTCGGTCTCTATGGCAACTTCGGCCAGACCAACTATGCCGCCAGCAAGTTCGGCGTGATCGGCTTTACCAAGACCTGGGCGCGCGAGCTGGGTCCCAAGGGCGTGCGCGTGAACGCGGTGTGCCCGGGCTTCGTGTCCACCGAGATCCTGCAGACGGTGCCGGAGAAGGTGCTGGAGGGCATGAAGTCGTCGTGCTGGCTGCGCCGCCTGGCCGAGCCGGCCGAGATCGCCAGCATCTACACGTTCCTGGCCAGCGACGACGCCAGCTACGTCAACGGTGTGGCGATCGAGGCCAGCGGCGGCATGTCGCTGTAAGGTCCGGGCGTTGCTTTGTCCCGCGCCGGGCTTGTGCACGGCGCGGTGCGGTATCATCTGAGGTCCGGTCGCCGCCTCGCCTGAAGGCGGCCTCGCATCATTTCTCTCCCCGGGCCGTTCCCGAGAGGCGTCACTTAGCGCCAGGGCGCGCTGGTTCGCCAGGGCGGCTCCCGGCATTTCTGAAAGTACCGATCCATGCAGTTGCTGTTCGAAGAAGGCGGCGAGATTCGCGCCGGCACCGTGCTGACCCAGCAGGGCGAGGCTTACCAGGTGGAGTTGCCCGCGGGCAAGCGCACCAAGGTGAAGTCGCGCGATGTGCTGTTGCAGTTTGCGCAGCCCTCGGCGATCGAGCTGGTGCGCCAGACCGCCGAGCTGGTCGGCGAGATCGACCTGGATTTCCTCTGGGAATGCGCGTCGGACGAAGAATTCGGCTTTGCCGACCTGGCCGCCGAGTATTTCGGCGCGGGTGCCGGCGTGGTGCAGCAGGCCGCACTGGCGCAGGCACTGCACGGCAATCCGGTCTATTTCCGCCGCAAGGGACGGGGGCGCTACCAGCGCGCGCCGGAAGACCAGCTCAAGGCGGCCCTGGCCGCGCTCGAGCGCAAGAAGCAGCAGGCCCTGGTCCAGGCCGAGTACGAAACCCAGCTCAAGGCCCTGACCCTGCCCGACGCCTTCCGCGGCAAAGCGCTGCAACTGCTGTTCAAGCCCGACAAGAACAGCCTCGAGTACAAGGCGATGGACGCTGCCTGCACGGCGCTCGGCATGTCGCCGATGCGGCTGATGGTGGCGGTGGGCGGCATCGCCAGCCCGCGCGCGCTGCACGAGGCCAAGTTCCTCTCGGAATGCTTCCCCAAGGGCACCGGCTTCCCCGACGTGGTCGTGCCGGAACCCGCCGGCGAGCTGCCGCGCGCCGACGTGCAGGCGTTCTCGATCGACGACGTCACCACCACCGAGATCGACGATGCGCTGTCGGTCACGCCGCTGGACGGCGGCAAGATCCGCGTCGGCATCCACATCGCCGCGCCGGGCCTGGGTATCCGCCGTGGCGAGCCGCTTGACGCGGTGGCGCGCCAGCGCCTGTCCACGGTCTACTTCCCCGGCGACAAGATCACCATGCTGCCCGACGCGGTGGTGGAGCGCTACACGCTGCAGGAAGGGCGCGAATGCCCGGCGTTGTCGCTTTACGTGGACTACGACCCGGCCCTGCAGATGATCCTCGGCAGCCAGACCCGCGCCGAGATGGTCATGATCGCGGCCAACCTGCGCCACAACCTGCTGGAAGACGTGGTGACCGAGGCCGCGCTGACCGACGGCACCGGCGACTACGCGTTCCGCGCCGAGCTGGCCCAGCTCTGGCATTTCTCCGGCTGGCTGCACGACGAGCGCCAGAAGGCGCGCCTGGCCAGCGGCCTGCGCCCGGAATCGCACAATCGCGCGGACTACAACTTCTACCTCGACGATCTGCCCGACGGCGGCGAGCGTGTGCGCATCGAGCAGCGCCGGCGCGGCTCGCCGCTGGACAAGATCGTGGCCGAGCTGATGATCCTGGCCAACAGCACCTGGGGCAAGCTGCTTGCCGACCACGGCGTGCCGGGCATCTACCGCACGCAGAAGGCCTGGGGCATGCACCGCACGCGCATGCAGACGTATCCGGCCCCGCACGAAGGCCTGGGCGTGGCGCAATATGCCTGGAGCACCTCGCCGCTGCGCCGCTATGTCGACCTGGTCAACCAGTGGCAGATCCTGGCGGTGGCCCAGCACGGCGTCACGGCCAAGCTGGTGGCGCCGTTCAAGCCCAAGGACGCTGACCTGCTGGCGGCCGTGGCCGACTTCGAAGGCACTTATGCGGCCTATGCCGACCACCAGTCCACCATGGAACGCTACTGGTGCCTGCGCTGGCTGGGCCAGGAAAAGCGCGAGCGCCTGATGGCCTCGGTGCTCAAGGAAGGCGCGGTGCGCTTTACCGAGATCCCGCTGGTTACGCGGGTGCCGGAGCTGGTCCAGGCTTCGCGCGGCACCCAGGTGCTGCTGGAGATCGGCGCCACCGACGAGATCTCACTCGAGGTATCGTGCCGCGTGCTGGAGGTGTTCGCCGGCGAAGGCGAACTGCCCTCGGAGGAGCTGGAAGGCGATGACGAGGCTGCCGAGGTGTCCGCTGAGGCAGCCGCCGAAGCCGCTGCCGAGGAGGCCGCGGAAGCGGCGGCCGAGGGCGCCGGCGACGCCGCCGCCCGGTCTGCCGATCAGGCCGGCCCGGATGGTCCGGATGGTCCGGAAGACCTGGCAAGCGCCGCCGACGGCGCTTCGTCGGGCGCGCGCGACACCGGCACCGGCGAGGCCGGCTGAGTCCCTCGGAAAAAACGGGGCGCTCCCTTACAATCGCAGTCTGAACCGGGGCTGGTCCGAGAGGACCCCTGCCCCGGCCCGGTTCCGCCTTCCCGACGCCCCATTCCAACCACGCCAGCCATCGTGAAAGCCGTCTTTTCTCCCCGCCAGTGGTGGAACGCCAGCAGCACGATGAGCAAGGCGCTGGCCGTTTCGGTGCTGGCCCATGTCCTGCTGCTGACCGTGCGCGTGGTGGCTCCCGAGGCCTTCGAGATCAAGCGCACCGATGCCGCGCTCGACGTGGTGCTGGTCAACTCCAAATCCGCACAGCGCCCGCAGAACCCGACCGTGCTGGCCCAGGCCAATCTCGACGGCGGCGGCGAGCAGGACCAGCAGCGCGCCACCACGCCGCTGCCGGCCCAGACCAACACCAAGGACGGTGACCTGGTGCGCCAGATGCAGCGCCGCGTGGACCAGCTCGAGCAGGAGCAGCAGCGCCTGCTGACGCAGGCGCGCGAGGCCGCGCCCGCGGTCCACAGCCAGCCGCTCAAGCCCGGCCAGCAGCGCACCGAGACGCCGCTGCGCGGCCAGGACGAGCGTACCTCGCTCGACGAGATGGCCAAGCTCGAGGCCGAGATCGGGCGCAACCTCGAACAATACGCCAAGCGGCCCAAGCGTTACCAGCTCACCGCCACCAGCGCGCAGGAGGTGGAATACGCGCAGTACTACGACCGCCTGCGCCAGAGGATCGAGGCGCGCGGCACCACCGATTTTCCCCAGCGCAACGGCAAGCCGCTGTACGGCCAGCTGATCCTGGTGATCAACGTCAACCGCCAGGGCAGGCTCGGCTACAACCGCGATGGCTACAACATCGAATCGATCGACGTGGCCAAGAGCTCGGGCGACCCGGCATTGGACCGCCAGGCCGTGGCCATCGTGCGCGCGGCCGCGCCGTTCGGCTCCTTCACCCCGCAGATGCAGGCGCGGCAAGATATTCTCGAAGTGATCTCTACCTTCAAGTTTTCGCGCAACGGCCTGGACATCCGCCTACAGGCCAGATGACGCAAGATGATGTCTACAGAAAACACGCAGATCCCCGCTGATACCGACCGCTATGTGGTGGTTGGCAATCCCATCGCGCACAGCCGTTCGCCGGCCATCCACGCCGCGTTCGCGCAGCAGACCGGCGAGGCCATCTCCTACGAGCGCCTGCTGGCGCCGCTGGACGGCTTTGCCGACACCGTGCGCGCGTTCTTCGCCGGCGGCGGCCACGGCCTGAACGTGACGGTGCCGTTCAAGCTCGAGGCCTACGACCTGGCCGACCGTCTCACGCCGCGCGCGGAGAGCGCCGGCGCGGTCAACACCATGTGGATCGAGGATGGCCTGATCCACGGCGACAACACCGACGGCGTCGGCCTCACGCGTGACATCGAGATCAATCTCGACACGCTGCTCGAAGGCCGCCGCATCCTGCTTCTGGGCGCCGGCGGCGCGGCCATGGGCGCCATGCTGCCGCTGGTGATGTGCCGGCCGGACCGGATCGTGGTGGCCAACCGCACGCCGGAGCGCGCCAGCTTTATCCTCGAAGACGTGGCGCAGCAGGCCGACGAATACGGCGTGGAACTGTGGGGCGGCGGCTTCGACGCGCTGGCCGCGCTGACGGGCGACGACGCCTGCGACGTGGTCATCAACGCCACCAGCAGCAGCCTGCAGGGCGAATTGCCGCCGGTGCCGGCGGAACTGCTGGGCAAGGATGTGCTGGCCTACGACATGATGTACGGCGCCGAGCCCACCGTATTCCTGAAGTTCGCCGCGCAAAGCGGCGCGCGCACCAGCGACGGGCTGGGCATGCTGGTCGAGCAGGCCGCCGAGGCCTTCTACAACTGGCGCGGCGTGCGACCCGCCACTGCGCCCGTGCTGGCGAAGCTGCGCGCGGAGCTGCAGGCCGAAGCGGCACGCTGAGCGCAGCAGGCTGCCGCCCGCAACCACCATGGCAGAGCTCAGGCGCACCGCCCGCTCCAGCGCCGCGCCGCGCAGCGGTGGCTTCAATCCACTGCGCTGGCTGGCCTACCTGATCGGTATCCTGGTGGCCGGCGTGCTGGCCATGCAGGTCTATTTCTTCCTGCAGATCGCGGCCTGGCAGTACGTCGATCCGTCTGCCACCTCGTTCATGCGGGCCGAACGCTGGCGCCTGTGCGGCTTCAACTTCTGGAGCTGCCAGGTGGACCGGCGCTGGGTCGGCTACGACGAGATCTCGCGCAACCTCAAGCGCGCGGTGATCGCCAGCGAGGACGCCGACTTCGTCAACCATCCCGGCTACGAACTCGACGCCATGCTCGATGCCTGGGAGCGCAACAAGAAGCGCGGGCATATCGTGCGGGGCGGGTCCACCATCACCCAGCAGCTGGCCAAGAATCTCTTTCTCTCGTCCGAGCAGCACTACCTGCGCAAGGGGCAGGAGCTGGCCATTACCTGGATGCTGGAATTCTGGCTGGACAAGCAGCGCATCTTCGAGATCTACCTGAACTCGGTGGAGTGGGGCGAGGGCGTATTCGGCGCCGAGGCCGCCGCCCAGCACTACTTCAAGACCAGCGCGGCGAAGCTCAACGTGGGCCAGGCGGCGCGCCTGGCCGCCGCGCTGCCGGCGCCGAAGTGCTTCGACAAGAAGCAGTACTGCGCCAATGTGCGGGTCAACTTCAAGGTCAAGGCCAACATCATCGCGCGCCGCATGGGCGCGGCCACGCTGCCGGACTGAGCGTCCCTTCACGCCGGGCGCGGTCTTTCAGAGGCGTGATCGGAATGAAGCGAAGCGGTCCTGGCCAGGCGCGCGGCCGCACACAGTGCAAACCGGCACGGCAAGGCCGCGCAACGACGCCAGGATCTGTTCGATTGCGCCGTTCAGCTGAGCCAGCCCTTGCGGCGGAAGTAGATCAGCGGCACCGCCGCCGACACCGCCATCAGCGCGATCGCCCACGGATAGCCGGCGACCCAGTCCAGCTCCGGCATCAGCTTGAAGTTCATGCCGTAGATGCTGGCGATCAGCGTGGGCGGCATCAGCGCGACCGACACCACCGAGAACAGCTTGATGATCTTGTTCTGGTTGATGTTGATGAAACCGACCGTGGCATCCATCAGGAAGTTGATCTTGTCGAACAGGAACGCGGTGTGGTTCTCGATCGAGTCGATATCGCGCAGGATCTGGCGCGCTTCGTCCTGCTGCTCGGCCGACAGCAGCTGGCTGCGCATCAGGAAGGAGACCGCGCGGCGCGTGTCCATGACGTTGCGGCGGATGCGGCCGTTCAGGTCTTCCTCGCGGGCGATGGTTTCCAGCACGTCGGCCGCGGCGGCGTCGGTCACGTTCTCGGCCAGCACGCGCTTGCTGGCTTCCTCGAGCCGCTCGTAGACTTCCTCGATGGAGTCGGCCGAATATTCCGCGTCGGTGGCGTACAGATCCATCAGCACGTCCTTGGCGTTGCGCACCGAGCCCGGACGCATGCGCGCGCGCAGGCGCACCAGCCGGAACACCGGCAGGTCTTCGTCGTGGATGGAGAACAGCACGTCGCGCGTGAGCACGAAGGCCACGCGCACGTTGCGCGAGATGTCTTCCTCGTCGAGCAGGAAGTCGGTGCGGATATGGATGTTCTCGTCCTCGCCTTCGAAGTAGCGGGCCGAGGCTTCCAGGTCGCCCAGGTCTTCGAGTTCGGGCAGGGCTACGCCGTACGCTTCCTTGATCCAGGCGAGTTCCTCGTCATCAGGGCTGATGACGTCGATCCAGATCGGCTTGTGCTGCAGCAGTTCATTGCGGTCATCGACCTGCTCCTGTGCGAGCCGGCCTTTCTGCAGGACGAACAGGTTGATCATCCCAGGGCTTCCTTGTTGCGTTTGGCGAAGAAACGCGCAGGCGTGGCTTGCCGGGCCCGGAGGCGAACCAGTCCTTCGCGGCGAGGCGACGAAGGCGGAATGCCGCTGGCAAGCGTGATCGCGCTGCGCGTCGCAAAGGCGCGCGCAAGGCGATGGCGTTTGCCGTTCATGGCTGGCAAGCCGGGAGAGGGAAGGTCCGGGACGAGGCGGCGCGCACAGGCGGTGCGCCGGCTGGGACACGGAAAAACGCTCACCCGCAGTATTTTCTGCGGGCAAGTCCGACGAGGCGGTGGAAGCGGCGTGGGCCGGCTCCGGCGGTCGTCGTTACGCAGCCCGCAGTGACATGGCATTCGGTGCAGTCGCAGTCTGGTTGCGGCAACTCGAACACCCGATGCTACTGCCCACGTAGTTTCTCCGGGATTATGATGGCCGCGAGTGTAGCCCAACGAGGGGGGCTTGTTAAGTGAAATCTGGGTGAATGCCGCCGCCGCCGCACGTTGTGCGACGGGTCCGCGCCAGCGCCCCGGATCATCCGGCGCGCGCGCGCACGAGCCGGCGATGCAGCAACGGCACGAGCAGCACGGAGGCCAGCGCGGCGAACATCAGCACGATGGCCGCATAGTCCTGCCAGTGCGGCTGTTCGCCCAGCATCCACATGCCCGAGAACACGCCGACCACCGGGATGAACATCACCGACAGGCTCGACACCACCGGCGGCAGGCTGCGCGCGAGCACGAACCACACCAGGTGGCAGTAGGCGAACACCACCACCGCGTTGTAGGCGATGGCGCCCCATTCCACGGCGTTGGGAAGGCGCCAGCCTTGCTCGAGCAGCAGCGTGCCCAGCAGCAGGAAGGGCAGCGTCACCACCAGCATCCAGAAGGTCAGCACGCCCACCGACATCTCGATCCGGCTGCGCTTCATCAGTTGCGTGCCCAGGCCCCAGCCGGCCGCGGCGCAAAGCATCAGCAGCGTACCGGCCGGGCTGCCGGTCAGGGCGGCGATCTCGCCGGACAGCAGCAATACTGTGCCGGCCAGCGCGCAGGCGATGCCCACCCAGGCCGCGCGGCCGATGCGCTCGCGGTACAGCACCAGGCCCCATACCACGGCCCAGATCGGCATGGTGTAGCCGAGGATGGCGGCGCGCCCGGATGACAGCATCTTGACCGCGCAGATCGCCAGCAGGTGCCAGATCACCATGTTGAACAGGGCGAGCTTGAAGATGGTGGGCCACTGGCCCGCCGGCACCCGCAGCGTCTCGCCGCGCACGCGCAGCGCCACGCCCAGCGCCAGCACGCCGCCGGCCATGCACAGCAGGCGAAAACCCATGGCGGGGAAATGCGCCACGCCGATTTTCATGACGGGCCAGTTGACGCCCCAGGCGATGGTGAGGACGACGAGCAGGATGATGCTGCGGCGGTCGAGAGACATGGCGGGCAGGCGGCTGTGTGCGATGCCGCTCTTTGTATCCGGGAAGAACGGCAGAAGATAGCACGCAGCGGGTAAAATCGCAGGCATCGATCGTTGCCGCGCTGCGCCGGCCCGGCCTCCGGGGCCGCCAGCCAGCCGCCGCGGCACACCCAGAATAGCGAGCATCCCATGACCTTCACCGAGCAGCTGGCCTCAGCCTGGCAGCGCAACGATTCCCTCCTGTGCGTCGGGCTCGATCCCGATCCCGCCAAGCTGCCCCTGTCCATGACGGGCACCGGCGGCGCGATCTTCTCCTTTTGCCGCGAGATCGTCGACGCCACCGCGGACCTGGTGTGCGCCTTCAAGCCGCAGATCGCGTACTTCGCCGCGCAGCGCGCCGAAGACCAACTCGAACAGCTGGTGGCCTATATCCACGATGCCCATCCGGGCATCCCCGTGATCCTGGACGCCAAGCGCGGCGATATCGGCTCGACCGCGCAGCAGTACGCCATCGAAGCCTTCGAGCGCTACCGGGCCGACGCCGTCACGGTGAACCCGTACATGGGCCTGGATTCACTGGAGCCTTACCTGGCCTACGGCGACCGCGGCGTGATCGTGCTGTGTCGCACTTCCAACCCGGGTGGCTCGGACGTGCAGTTCCTGCCGGTGGACGGCAAGCCGGTCTACCAGGTGGTGGCCGAGGCGGCCGCCACGCGCTGGAATACCAACGGGCAGATGGCGCTGGTGGTGGGAGCGACCTTCCCGGCGGAGATCGCCAAGGTACGCGAGATCGTGGGCGACATGCCGCTGCTGATTCCGGGCATCGGCGCCCAGGGCGGCGACATCGAGGCCACCGTCCGTGCCGGGCGCACGGGCGCCGGCGTCGGCATGATGATCAACTCGTCGCGCGCCATCCTCTACGCCAGCCGCGAGAAAGACTTCGCCGCGGCCGCGCGCAATGTCGCGCTGCAGACGCGCGAGACCATCAACCGCTTCCGTTCGGCCTGAGGGCCGGCGCGGCGCTTCAGGCTTCGTTGCGGACCAGTTCGAGCAGGCCGCGAATGGCGTGCTCGGCCGCCTGGCGCCGGATCTGCTGGCGGTCGCCGCGCAGGCGCTGCGTCTCCACCTTGGTGGTAATGCGGTTGCTCCAGCCGAAGCAGACCATGCCGACCGGCTTGTCCGGCGTGCCGCCGTTGGGGCCGGCCACGCCGGTGATCGACAGCGCCACCTGGGCGCGGCTGTTGAGCAGCGCGCCTTCGGCCATGGCGCGGGCAACCTCCTCGCTGACCGCGCCGTGGTCGCGGATCAGCTTGGCTGGCACGCCCAGCATGGTGGTCTTGGCTTCGTTCGAGTAGGTGACGAAGCCGCGCTCGAACCAGCCCGAAGAGCCCGACACATCGGTGATCGCCGCGGCCACCAGGCCGCCGGTGCAGGATTCCGCCGTGGCGAGCAGCAGCGATTTCTCGTTCAGGGAGATGCCGGCCTGGACGGCGAGTTGATCGAGCAAGCGGCTGACGGACATGATGGCGGATTCGGTAGAAATGGTTGCAGGGGAGGCGTGTAGGCCGGCGTAAACCAGTGTGAGGCGGGCCCGCTCAGAGCGAACGCCACAGGGCGAACACCAGCAGCGTGTAGAACGCGGCCATCACGTCGTCGAACATCACGCCAAAGCCCCCGCGCAGGCCCGGACCCTTGAGCGTGCGGTCCAGGTGGCCGATCGGGGCCGGCTTGACGATATCGAACAGGCGGAACCACAGGAAAGCGGCGAGCTGGCCCCAGAAGCCGGTCGGCATGACGAAGAGCAGCACCAGCCAGAACGCCACGATTTCGTCCCACACCATGCTGCCATGATCGTGCACGCCCATGTCGCGCGCGGTGCGGGCGCAGGCCCACAGCCCGAGCAGGAAGCCGCCGCCGATGATCCACAGCCAGGTTTCCGGCTGCACCCACATCGAGATCACCAGGTAGGACAGCCACGCGTAGAGCGTGCCGACCGTGCCGGGGCCGGCGGGCGAAAGCCCGGAGCCGAAGCCCAGTGCGATCAGGTGGGCCGGGTGCGACAACATGAAGCGCGCGGTGGGGCGCAAGACCTTGGCGGCTTGGCCGGCTTCGAGGGTCAGGGCGGGATCGTGCGCGGCGGGCCCGGGCGGGTAGGCGGACATCAAGGGTTGGCTCGTCTGGTTTGGATGGGATTGTCCCGGGCGCCTTGGCCCGGGCGGGGTCTGGCGCCCCGCATGGCAACATCATGACACGGCCGCATGCCGCTTGTCAGGGGGATGCGAAGTGGTCGAAGCTGTTGCCGCTGTATGCGCAGGGATTGCCCTCCCGGTCGACCAGGCGCAGGCCCGGCTCCGGCGTGATGGTGCCGGCGCGCGTTACCTGCAGCCCGAGCCGCGCGCCGATGGCGGCGATCTTCTCGCGGGCGCCCGCGGGCGCGGTGAAGCAGAGTTCGTAGTCGTCGCCGCCGGCCAGCGTGCATTCGCGCTGGAGCGCTTCCGGCTGGTCGGCCAGCACCGCCGAGCGCGGCAGCGCGTCGACGTCGAGCAGGGCGCCGGCTTGCGAACTCGCCAGGATGTGGCCGAGATCGCCGAGCAGGCCGTCGGATATGTCGAGTGCGGCATGCGCCACGCCACGTAGCGCCATGCCCAGTGCGATGCGCGGCGTCGGCATGTCCATGCGCGGGCGGACCTGCGTGAAGTCCGGCTCCGGCAGCAGCCATTCGCCGCGGCAGTCGCCAAGCGCGAGGCGCGCATCGCCGAGCGTGCCGGAAATCCAGATATCGTCGCCGGGGCGTGCGGCATCACGTCGCAGCGCCATGCCGGCAGGCACATCGCCGAACACCGTCAGGCTCAGCGTAAGCGGCCCGCGCGTGGTGTCGCCGCCGATCAGCTCGCAACCGTGGGCGTCGGCCAGCGCCAGCATGCCCGCGGCCAGTTCGGCCAGCCATTCCGGCTGCGCTTCCGGCAACGCCAGCGCCAGCGTAAAGGCGCGCGGCTCGGCCCCCATCGCAGCCAGGTCAGACAGGTTGACCGCCAGCGCCTTGTGGCCCAGCGCACGGGGCGCTACGTCAGGAAAAAAGTGACGCCCGCTTACCAGCATATCGGTGCTGATCGCCAGGTGGTGGCCCGCGCGTGCCTCGATGAGCGCGCAGTCGTCGCCGACGCCGAGCACCGCCTTGCGCGCGGGGCGGGTGAAATAGCGGCGGATGAGGTCGAACTCGGAGAGCGGGGCGCCCGGATTGCTGGAAGCGCTGGAATAAGCTGGCATGGAAAGGGTCGGGCGGGGAGAATCGGCAAGAGCCACGTGAGCGCCTGCAGGTTGCCGGCGCGGGGCTTGTCGATGCCGGTGACGCCCTGCTGTTCAGCGCTGGCGGCATGCGGCATATTGTACCGAAACGCAAAGCTGCCACGCGCAAAACGCTTATTGTGAAATAATATTTCACAATATAAAATGCCAGGTTCAAAAGGAAGAGAACGCGGGTACGTGGAACCGGCCCGCCCTTTCGTTTCCGACAACGTCAATAACGGTTCCACCGACCGGAAGATGCGCCGATGACCAGTCCCCAGCAGCCCACGCCCCAAGACGACCTGAAGCAGCAGCAGCGTGAGGCGCTGCGCAAAGCTGCCCTGGAATATCACGAGTTTCCGACCCCAGGGAAGATCTCGGTCACGCCGACCAAGCCGCTGTCGAACCAGCGCGACCTGGCGCTGGCCTACTCGCCCGGCGTGGCCGCTGCATGCGAGGAGATCGTGGTCGACCCGGCCAACTCCTTCCGCTATACCGCGCGCGGCAACCTGGTTGGCGTGATCACCAACGGCACTGCCGTGCTGGGCCTGGGCGATATCGGCCCCGCGGCCTCGAAGCCGGTGATGGAAGGCAAGGCCGGCCTGTTCAAGAAGTTCGCCGGCATCGACGTGTTCGACATCGAGATCGACGAGAAGGACCCCGAGAAGCTGGTCCAGATCATCGCCGCGCTGGAGCCGACCTTCGGTGGCATCAACCTCGAAGACATCAAGGCGCCGGAGTGCTTCTACGTCGAGCGCAAGCTGCGCGAGCGGATGAAGATTCCCGTCTTCCACGACGACCAGCACGGCACCGCGATCGTGGTGGGCGCGGCCGTGATCAACGGCCTCAAGGTGGTCGGAAAGGATATCGGCAAGGTCAAGCTGGTGGCGTCGGGCGCGGGCGCCGCGGCGCTGGCCTGCCTGGACCTGCTGGTCGACATGGGCATGAAGCTCGAGAACATCTGGGTGACCGACCTGGCCGGCGTGGTCTATGAAGGCCGCACCGAGCTGATGGACCCGGAAAAGGCGCGTTTCTCGCAGAAGACCGACAAGCGCAAGCTGGCCGAAGTCATCGACGGCGCCGACATCTTCCTGGGCCTGTCCGCCGCCGGCGTGCTCAAGCCCGAGATGATCAAGGGCATGGCCGACAAGCCGCTGATCCTGGCGCTGGCCAACCCCAATCCGGAAATCATGCCGGAGCTGGCCAAGGAGGTGCGTCCCGACGCCATCATGGCCACCGGTCGCACCGACTACCCGAACCAGGTCAACAACGTCCTGTGCTTCCCCTTCATCTTCCGTGGCGCGCTGGACTGCGGCGCCACCACCATCACGCGTGAGATGGAAATTGCTGCCGCCAACGCGGTGGCGGAACTGGCGCGCCAGGAGCAGAGCGACATCGTCGCCACTGCCTATGGCATCCAGGACCTGTCGTTCGGCCCCGAGTACCTGATTCCCAAGCCCTTCGATCCGCGCCTGATCGTCAAGATCGCACCGGCCGTGGCCGAGGCCGCCATGAAGTCCGGCGTGGCCGCGCGCCCGATCGCCGACATGGACGCCTACCGTCTGCAACTGCAGCAGTTCGTCTACCATTCGGGCACCCTGATGAAGCCGATCTATGCGGCCGCCCGTCAGGTCGACATGGAGAAGAAGCGCATCGTCTTCGCCGAGGGCGAGGAAGAGCGCGTGCTGCGCGCGGTGCAGGTGATCGTCGACGAAAAGCTGGCCAACCCGATCCTGATCGGTCGCCCGGCCGTGATCGCCCACCGCATCGAGCGCTTCGGCCTGCGCCTGCGCGGCGGCGTTGACTTCACCGTGGTCAACCCGGAGAACGACCCGCGCTTCCGCGACTACTCCGAGGCCTACTTCAAGATGATGGCCCGCCAGGGCGTCACCCAGCAGTACGCCAAGCTGGAAATGCGCCGCCGCACCACGCTGATCGGCGCCATGCTGGTCAAGAAGGGCGAGGCCGACGGCATGATCTGCGGCACGGTCAGTACCACTGCCGCGCACCTGCGCTATATCGACCAGATCCTGGGCGGCACCAATGAGGTCTACGCCGGGATGAACGGGCTGGTCCTGCCGGGCCGCCAGATCTTCCTGGTCGATACGCACGTCAACGTCGACCCGACCGCCGGCCAGCTGGCCGAGATCACCATCATGGCCGCGGAAGAGCTCAAGCGCTTCGGCATCGAGCCCAAGGTTGCATTGCTGTCGCATTCGAACTTCGGCACCTCGGAGGCCGCTTCGGCGCAGAAGATGCGCGAAACGCTGGCGATCCTGCGCGAACGTGCGCCGGAGCTCGAGGTGGACGGCGAGATGCACGGCGATTGCGCTCTCGATCCCAAGCTGCGCGAGACGCTGGTGCCGGATGGCGCGCTCAAGGGCGAGGCGAACCTGCTGGTGTGCCCGAATATCGACGCCGCCAACATCTCGTACAACCTGCTCAAGGTCGCGGCGGGCAACAATGTGGCGATCGGGCCGATCCTGCTCGGGGTCAAGGCGCCGGTGCACATCCTGACGCCTTCGGCCACCGTGCGGCGTATCGTCAATATGACGTCGCTGGTGGTGGTGGACGCGGCCGCCAAGCGCTAAGCCGCTACCTGCCGAGAAAAGCCGGGCTTGCCCGGCTTTTTTTTCGTCCCGCCCCTTGTGCCCCGGTGTGACGCAAAGCCTGGGGTAAGTGGGTGCACACATGTTAATAACACCTTGAAACAATTGGAGTTTTCGTCTGTTCCGAGGGGCGGGGATTGATTATTTAGCGGCATGCGCGTAACCTTATGGCCTTGAAGTGCGCGCGGAATGCACATTTGCGCGATGCCATCGTTATCGCGTCCTCCCCAACAAGACAAGCAACGTGGGTTCCCAGATTTCTCTGACGCAGCGCGCATCGCGATGGATTTCAGCCGCAGGGCTGGCACGGGCAGCAGGCCGGGTGCTGGCGGTCGCGGCGGTATCGTGCGCGCTGGCCCAGCCAGTGCTGGCGCGGCAGACGGCAGACGCCGGCACGGGAACCATCTCGCTGCAGCAGTTGCCCAACGAAGCGCAAACGACGATGGAGCGTATCGAAGCGGGTGGCCCGTTTCCCTACGCCAAGGATGGCTCGAGGTTCGGCAACTACGAGCGCATCCTGCCGCAGAAGTCGCGCGACTATTACCGCGAATACACGGTGAAAACTAACAGCCGGAACCGGGGAGCCAGACGCATCGTATGTGGCGGTGATCAACGCGCCACCAACGACTGCTACTACACGGACGACCACTACAACAGTTTCAAACGGATAGCCAAATGATGACTGACATTTTCGGATTGGGCGACGCCCTTGCCGCCCGCGAAGAGCGCGGCGCCGGAGATGGCTGGCAGCGGGCCCAGACCCAGGCCCAGAATCTTTACGACAACGTGTTGATGATGCCTCGCAACGAGCTCTCGCACCAACCGCCGCTCGCACCCGTTCCCGCAGCCGGCACCGACGGCAGCCAAGAGGGAGCCATGAACCTGTTCAAGACGGTGCGTCCGAACATCGTCCAGTCTATCCGCGCGTTCCGCGTGCCCGAACTCGCCCAGGCGGCGGCGGAGCTCGGCCAGCATTTCCTGTACGCCAACTGCGCGCATTGCCAAAGCAAGGCGGAGGTGCTGGACACCATCGCCACCAGCTTCCTGTTTCCGAAGCACTTCGGCAAGAACTTCGATGCCCTGGCTGACTGCCTGACCGACCTGATCCACAAGGCCGGTGCGCAGCCCGGCTTCGTGATCGTGCTCGAAGGCCTGCCCATTGCGCAGAAGTTCGACAAGGAAGGCCGCGAGGTGCTGCTCGACGTGTTCCGCGACGCGGCCGAGTTCTGGGCCGAGCGCAAGGTCCAGTTCCGCGTGTTCTACTCGTTTGCCTGACACCCGCCTCGCCTGATACCGCGCCAGCCGCGGCGGGCGCGCAGCAAAGACAAAGGCCCGCCTGAGCGGGCCTTTCGTCTACCCGGAGCCGGTCGGCGCCCTGCGTTTCAGCGCCGCCTTCGTCCGCACTTCACGCAGCAGGCGGTACGTGGCCCTGCGGGGTGAGCTTGTCGATCAGTTCGGGCAGGCCTTCGCTCAGGTGCGCGGCCACATCATCCGCGGACATGCCGGTGGAACTGGCCAGCGATTCCAGCGCGCCCGTGTCGCCGAGCGCCCCGGCCAGCTGTGACGGCGAGACCGGCTGATTGGCACCCGTGCCGATCCACGAATTGACCTGCTCGCCCAGGCCGGCCCGCGCCAGGACTTCCTGCAAGGCACCGATGCCGCCAGCCGCGGCGCCCAGCGCGGGCGCATCGCCCTGCTGGCCCTGGCCGCCGAGCAACCCGCCCAGCAAGCCGCCGAGGTCCATTCCGCCGGACGGGCCGCCGGCAGCGCCGCCACCGCCGCCGAGCAGGCCGCCCAGCAGGCCGCCGAGTCCACCAAGTCCACCGAGCCCACCGCCGCCTGCCGCGGACGGATCCTGCGGCACGGCCGCTCCCGCGTCGCCGCCTTTATGGCGCATTGCCAGCATGGCGATCAGGCCCAGCGCCATCATCATCTTCGGGTTCAGGCCGCCCGCGCCTGCTTCGCCGCTGCCGCGCTGCCCGAGCACCCCGCCCAGCACGCTATCGAGTAGTCCCATGGTCGACTCCTTCGGTGAAATGCGGCAACGGACCCGGATGGTCCCTTGCCGTCAAAATCCGCCCAGTACCGCGTTGAGCGCGGCCAGGCAAGCCAGCCCCGCGGTCTCGGTACGCAAGATGCGCGGTCCGAGTGACACGCCGGTGAACCCCGCGCGCAGCGCCGCCGCTTCTTCGTCCGGCGCCAGCCCGCCCTCGGGCCCGATCAGCAGCGTCACGCCGCCGTCCAGCAGGCGCTGGCGCTGCTCTGTTGCAAACGATACCAGCGATTGCGTGGCGCGCGGCGAGACCAGCAGGCGCGCGCCGGCGCCCGCCGCCGGCTTGCCCTGTTGCGCCAGCCAGCCTTCCAGGCTGGCCACCGGCGCCACGACGGGGAGCCGGTTGCGCCCGCATTGCTCGCAGGCCGCTTCCACCAGCGCCTGCCAGTGCGCCTGGCGTTTCTGTGCCCGCTCGGCCGACAGCCGCACCACCGAGCGCGCCGCCTGCAGCGGCTGGATCGTGCCGATGCCAAGCTCGACCGCTTTCTCGATCAGCCAGTCCATCTTGTCGCCGCCTGCCAGGCCTTGTGCCAGCGTGACGTGGAACGGCAGTTCGGTTTCGGCGGGATCGTGGTCGCCGATACGCGCCAGCGCGTGGCGCTTGCCGATATCGACCAGCGTGGCGGCGTGGCTGCCGCCACGGCCATCGAACAGGGTGACGTCGTCACCGGGGTTGAGCCGCAGCACCTGCACATGGCGGACCACGGCTTCCGGCAGCGACAGCTCGGTCTGCGCGGCCAGCGCGCCATCGACGAAGAAACGAGGCGGCATCAGACAGTTCCGTCCTGGCCGGTCGTGGCTAGCGTCTGCGCCGCCGCCGGATTGTCCAGCGGCTTGCCGAAGCCCCAGCGGTAGCCGTCGGGATCCTCGACCATGCAATAGCGGTCGCCCCAGAACTGGTCGGCGGGCGCCATCAGGCTGACCGCGCCGGCGGCGATGGCACGCGTGTGCATGGCATCGACATCGTCGCAATAGACGTAGAAGGTCTGCGGGCATTCGACGCCGAGCGAGCGCGGCGTGCGCGCGGTACTGCCCCAGGCGCCCTCGGGCGCGAACATCACGACCAGTTCGCCGCGATAGTGCATCTCGGCATGGGTGGGCACACCGTTTTCGTCGACTACGTTCCCCGCACTGAAACCGAAGGCGCGGTGATAGAAGTCGAGCGCGCTGCGCCCGTTACCCACCGTCAGGTAGGGAGTGAGCCAGGGGGTGTTGGCCGGTCTTGTCATGATCGTCTCCTGTCATCTCCGGTTGCGGGAAGCCGCGCGGGGCCTGCCTGGGCGGCAAGACCGGCGGTGCGAATGAGCATCTTACGCGGGTGCGCCAGCGCTGTCGAAGAGGGCCTGCAGGTGCAGGGGCAGGGCGAACAGCGCCGGGTGGGGCGCCACGTGGTGGCAGCGCAGCGCGCCGCAGCCGGATCGGGCCCGGCGTCGTGCCGATGCCGGGCGAGAGCCATCCGGTCCACTGCAGGCGGCCCCCGGGCGGCCCCGCCGGGGGGCCAGACTGCCGCGTTCCTTCTGGTAAAATTGCGCTTTTCCCGCCGCCAGGTTCCCGCCGCATGTCCCACCTCGCTCATCCCGCCGCCAGTCCGCACGCTTCGCAGCCCGTCCAACTCATGGCCAACGCCATCCGCGTCCTGGCCATGGACGCCGTCCAGCAGGCCAATTCAGGCCATCCCGGCATGCCCATGGGCATGGCGGATATCGCGGTGGCGTTGTGGGGCCGTCATCTGAAGCATAACCCGGTCAATCCCAAGTGGGCCGACCGCGACCGCTTCGTGCTGTCCAACGGCCACGGCTCGATGCTGCTCTACGCGCTGCTGCACCTGACCGGCTACGACCTGCCGCTGGCCGAGCTGAAGAACTTCCGCCAGCTGCACAGCAAGACCGCGGGCCATCCGGAATACGGCATCACGCCGGGTGTCGAGACCACCACCGGCCCGCTGGGCCAGGGCCTGACCAACGCGGTCGGCATGGCGCTGGCCGAACGCCTGCTGGGCGAGGAATTCAACCGCCCAGGCTTCGACATCGTGAACCATCACACCTATGTGTTCATGGGCGATGGCTGCCTGATGGAAGGCATCAGCCACGAGGCCTGCTCGCTGGCCGGCACGCTCAAGCTGAACAAGCTGATCGCCCTGTGGGACGACAACGGCATCTCGATCGACGGCGACGTCGAGCACTGGTTCGCCGACGACACGCCGAAGCGCTTCGAAGCCTACGGCTGGAACGTGATCCGCGCGGTGGACGGCCATGACGCCGCCGCCGTCGACGCCGCCATCGCGCAGGCCAAGTCCAGCGACCGCCCGACCCTGATCTGCTGCCGCACCCTGATCGGCAAGGGCGCGCCCAACAAGGAAGGCGGTCACGATGTGCATGGCGCGCCGCTTGGTGGCGCTGAAATCCTGGCCACGCGCGAGGCCCTGGGCTGGACCCATTCCCCGTTCGAAGTGCCTGCCGAAGTCTATGCGGCGTGGGACGCCAAGGCCCGCGGTGGCTCGCTCGAGAAGGCCTGGAACGCGCTGTTCGAGGCTTATGCCGAGCGTTTCCCGTACGAAGCCGGCGAATTCCAGCGCCGCATGCGCGGCGAGCTGCCCGGCGCCTTCGACGCTGCCGTGGACGCCTTCCTGGCCAAGTGCGAAGAGAAGGCCGAGACCATCGCCACCCGCAAGGCCAGCCAGAACACCATCGAGGCCTTCGGCCCGGTGCTGCCCGAGTTCCTGGGCGGCTCGGCCGACCTGACCGGCTCCAACCTGACCAACTGGTCGGGCAGCAAGGCCGTGCGCGCCGAAGCCTGGGGCAATCACATCAACTACGGCGTGCGCGAGTTCGGCATGAGCGCCATCATGAACGGCATCACGCTGCATGGTGGCTACATTCCCTACGGCGGCACCTTCCTGACCTTCTCCGACTACAGCCGCAACGCGCTGCGCATGGCGGCGCTGATGAGGATCCGCACGCTGTTCGTGTTCACCCATGACTCCATCGGCCTGGGTGAAGACGGCCCGACCCACCAGTCGATCGAGCATGTCGCCAGCCTGCGCCTGATCCCCAACATGGATGTCTGGCGTACCGCCGACACCACGGAAACCGCGGTGGCGTGGGCCCAGGCCGTGCGCCGCGAGAACGGCCCGAGCTGCCTGATCTTCAGCCGCCAGAACCTGCCGTTCCAGAAGCGCAGCGACGCCACCCGCGCCAATATCGCGCGCGGCGGCTATGTGCTGCGCGAAGGCAACAATCCCAGGACCGGCCTGCCGGACGCCGTGGTCATCGCCACCGGCTCGGAAGTCGGCCTGGCCGTGGGCGCGGCCGAGCAACTGGCCATCGACGGCGTGCACGTGCGCGTGGTCTCGGTGCCGGCGACGACGGTGTTCGACAAGCAGGACGCCGCCTACAAGACCTCGGTGCTGCCGGCGGGCGTGCCGCGCGTGGCAGTCGAGGCTGGGATCACCGATTTCTGGTGGAAGTACCAGGTCCAGGCCGTGGTCGGCATCGACACCTTCGGCGAATCGGCTCCCGCTGGCGTATTGTTCAAGCACTTCGGCTTCACGGTCGAGAACGTCGTGCGCACGGTGCGCGACACGCTCGGCCAGTAATACGCAGCTCCGGACCGATGTGGCGGCCGCGGCCGCCCGGTCCGGCAAACGCTTTCTTGCATCCATCGATCGTTAGCCTACTCAGGAGATAGACATGACCATCAAGATCGGCATCAACGGCTTCGGCCGCATCGGGCGCATGGTGTTCCGCGCCGCCGCCGCCAACTTCAAGGAAATCGAAGTGGTCGGCATCAACGACCTGCTCGAGCCTGACTACCTGGCGTACATGCTGAAGTACGACTCGGTGCATGGCCGCTTCGACGGCGAAGTGTCGGTCGACGGCAATACCCTGGTCGTCAACGGCAAGAAGATCCGCCTGACCGCGGTCAAGGATCCGTCCGAGCTGAAGTGGGGCGAGATCGGCGCCGACGTGGTGATCGAGTCCACCGGCATCTTCCTGACCAAGGAAGGCGCGCAGAAGCACATCGACGCTGGTGCCAAGAAGGTCATCATGTCGGCGCCGTCCAAGGACGACACCCCCATGTTCGTGTACGGCGTGAACCACGAGACGTACAAGGGCGAGGCGATCATCTCCAACGCCAGCTGCACCACCAACTGCCTGGCGCCCGTGGCCAAGGTGCTGAACGACAAGTGGGGCATCAAGCGCGGCCTGATGACCACCGTGCACGCCACCACCGCCACGCAGAAGACCGTCGATGGCCCGTCCAACAAGGACTGGCGCGGTGGCCGCGGCATCCTGGAAAACATCATCCCGTCGAGCACCGGCGCCGCCAAGGCCGTGGGCGTGGTGATCCCCGAGCTGAACAAGAAGCTGACCGGCATGTCGTTCCGCGTGCCGACCTCCGACGTGTCGGTGGTCGACCTGACCGTCGAGCTGGAAAAGGGCGCAACCTACGCCGAGATCTGCGCCGAAATGAAGGCACAGAGCCAGGGCGCGCTCAAGGGCGTGCTGGGCTACACCGAAGACAAGGTGGTCGCCACGGACTTCCGCGGCGATGCACGCACCTCGATCTTCGATGCCGAAGCCGGCATCGCGCTGGACGCGACCTTCGTCAAGGTCGTGAGCTGGTACGACAACGAGTGGGGCTATTCCAACAAGGTGCTGGAAATGGCCCGCGTGGTGGCCAAGTAAGCTGTAAGGCTGCCTGCGCCGGCAGGAAGTAGGCGCCGCCGTGGTCCGGGGTTTGCGGATCATCATGCTCGCTTCCTGCCGGCAATTCCGGCGATCGTGCGCTGGGGCGTGGCCGGCGATGCCAGTGGAAACGCTGTTCCGCTCCCGGCTTTGCTCTTACACTGATAAAGTGCTGGAAATACCAATGTGCAGCCTATGCAAGTGACCCATAATTCATTTGCAACTTCCAATCTAACCTGGGCGAGATCATGGTGAATGTGGATACCAAGCTTCTCGTGATTTTCACCGAGTTGCTGAGCAAGCGAAACGCGACCTATGTCGCGGAAAAAATGCACATGACCGCGCCCGCGGTATCGCATTCGCTGGGTCGCCTGCGCGAGATCTTCGACGATCCCCTTTTCATCCGCGTGCCGCACGGCCTGACGCCGACGCCGCGGGCCCTGGAGCTGGGCCCCAAGATCCGCGACATGCTCGACCTGTGGTCCTCGATCAACGAGGGCGACGCCGACAATTTCGATCCCGCCGTTGCCACTGGCACGCTCAATATCGGC